>JAGWPQ010000327.1 GCA_028877045.1 Bacteroidota bacterium
GATTATGTTGATATTTCTGATCAGATGGAAAAGAAAAAGCAAGCAGTGTATCAACATAAATCACAGGGCCCGAACGAATGGTATGGTATGTACGAAATCTTGGCAACAGTTCGTGGTTATGAAGCTGATGTTCCGTTTGCAGAAGCATATATCCGTGCAAACAATTCATCAGGCTTGGGCGGCCGTTCAAATAAAACAGAAAAAATTTTATCAATAAAAAAATAAAAATTGCCAGGCGATACAAATCATATTAACATCAATTCAAAAGGCATGAAACAAAATACGTTTGATGCCATTGTCATTGGCAGCGGCATCAGTGGCGGTTGGGCTGCAAAAGAATTATGCGAAAATGGTTTAAAAACTTTGGTATTGGAAAGAGGAAGAAATGTAGAGCATATCAAAGATTATCCTACTGCCACGAAAGACCCGTGGGACTTCGATCACAGAGGATGGATAACTGATAAGTTTAAAAAAGCAAATCCGCTGATTACAAAAGCTGCGGGTTTTGCCGAGGACACAAAACTCTTTTTTATTGAAGATAAAGATCATCCTTACATTCAGGAAAAACCATTCGACTGGATTCGCGGTTATCAGGTTGGCGGCAAATCTTTAACATGGGGAAGAGCTTGCCAGCGCTGGAGTAATTTTGAATTTACAGCACCGCATCGTTATGGTTATGGAATTGAATGGCCCATTGGTTACGCTGATGTTGCTCCCTGGTATTCTCACGCAGAAAAATTTATTGGCGTTTGCGGCAATAAAGATGGAATTGAATCGATGCCCGATGGCGAATATTTACCACCATTTGATTTTAATTGTGTGGAGCAACATATTAGCGAATCCATCTTAAAAAATTTTAATCGTCACATGGTGCATGCACGTTGGGCACATTTAACAAAGCCCAACGAAATTCATTTGCAACAAGGCCGCGGACAATGTCAGGCCCGTAACTTATGTATGCGCGGATGCCCGTTTGGCGGCTATTTCAGCTCGGTATCTTCAACTCTGCCATGGGCTGCAAAAACAAATAATTTAACAATTCGTCCATTCTCCGTTGTTCATTCAATTATTTATGATGAGCAAAAACAAAAAGCTGTTGGCGTAAGAGTGATCGATACAAATACAAAACAGGCCACCGAATATTTTTCGAAAATAATTTTTGTAAATGCATCAGCATTAAACAGCAATTTGATTTTATTGAATTCAACATCCAATCGTTTTCCGAATGGATTGGGGAATGATAGTGGTGTATTGGGAAAATATATTTGCTTTCAAAATTATCGCGGGTCGATTGGCGGACACATGGATGGATTTGAAGATAAATATTATTTTGGCCGCAATCCATCCGAAGCAATTGTTGCCAACTTCAGAAACCTGCATCAACGCGATACAGATTTTGTTGGCGGTTATACAATTTTTTCAGGTGCAGGAAGAGAAAGAGGAAATGCAAATGAACAAACAGATGCAGTTGGAAAAAATTTAAAAGATGCAATGACTGAACCGGGGCGATGGTATGTGTACATGTACATGCAGGGCGAAACAATTCCAAAAGAAGATAATCATGTACGATTAAGCAAAGATCAAAAAGATCAATGGGGCATACCATTATTAATTACATCAGTTGGATATGATGATAATGATGATAAAATGGTGAAAGATTTTCTGACAGAAAGTAA
>JAGWPQ010000005.1 GCA_028877045.1 Bacteroidota bacterium
AGTAAATTATGATCACCAAAAACTTTCAATGCACCTGTTATTTTGTTGATGGTTACAGTTGTTTTTCCATCGGTAATTGTATGTTCAGGGATTTGATAGGGCTGATAGCGAATATCATCTCTTCTATTTTTCTCAACCAATTCTTTTAATACAACATCAGTTTCATTATAAATCAGAACACCTCCTTTTTCAATTTTATTTATGAAGATGGTAAACTGTTCCAAATAAAATTCGAATGTTGGAAATACATTGATATGATCCCATGCAATGCCCGTAAGAATGGCAACATGCGGAAATAAAAAATGAAATTTTGGTTTCTTTTCGATGACACTTGCAGGATATTCATCACCCTCACAAATAATTACAGGTGCATCAGTAATATTTACAGATTGATCGAAACCATCCAATTTTGCACCAACCAAATAATCAAAATTTTTATTTGCATTTTTCAACACATGCATGATCATGCTGGTAGTGGTTGTTTTGCCATGACTTCCTCCTACAACAACCCTGGTTTTATTTTTACTTTCCTGAAAAATATATTCGGGGAAGGAATAAATATTCAAGCCAAGTTCTTTTGCTTTCAGCATTTCAGGATTATCGGCTTTTGCGTGCATCCCTAAAATAACTGCATCAATATCTTTTGTAATTAATTCAGGTTGCCAGCCAATAACGGCAGGAAGCAATCCCTCATTCAATAAATTTGATTTTGCAGGTTCAAAAATTTCATCATCTGTTCCGGCAACTTCATATCCTTTTTTATGTAAGGCAATTGCCAGCTGATGCATCACACTTCCTCCTATCGATATAAAATGTACTTTCATAAAACTATTTAAAATGGTGAGAGTCAAGATAATACTTTGTAAATGCAAAAGTTTTGCAATTTAACCGCGCCTAAAGCATCATTTTGAACTGAAACCTTATCTTTGAAAAACAATAACGCAAAATACACTAATGTCAACATTAAAAACAATGAAAAAAATTTTTGTATTCTCGGTGTGTTTTTTATTTATAGCCGCACTGATAACATCATGCACTGCAAGCCACAGCAACAAAGGTTGCCCTACTACCAATAAAAATTATTTTAAACAGTAGTTGATTTCACGCTTCGAATTAATATTAATTAAAAATGAATTGGATCGAATTAAATTCTGTTGATGAATTGGAAGTCATCAAGCAAAAATCTTTTACAACACCTCAGGTTATTTTTAAACACAGTACCCGGTGTTCGATCAGCAGTATGGCATTAAGCAGATTGGAAAAAAACGAGTCGCCGGCAAATATTGATTTTTATTATCTCGATCTTATTACCAACCGGGATATTTCGAATAAAATAAGTGAAGACTTTAATGTACAGCATCAATCGCCGCAAATACTGGTTATAAAAAACGGCAAATGTGTTTTCGATGAAAGCCACAGCAGCATTTATTTTGATGAAATTGTTGAAGAAGCTTTAAAAACATCATAAAAAAAGCACCCGTTTAATAATAAACAGATGCCAGAGGTTTTTATAGGAAGTATAAGCTTAGAGCCTTTCTGCGAGCCAATTTCTAAACTCATCTTTTAATTCAGAATAAATTTTACGGCCTGTATTTACTTTTTCACGCAAGCCGGAATGAACATCCAACAATTTTTCCTGAAATTCTTCATTGTTATGTGCTCGTTCTATTTCACCCATCAAATGCTCGTGATTGGCAACCTCATGTCTCAGATCATGCACCACATCACGGTTTCGTATAAATTGGTTTTGAAAATGTTCTACTTCAGCACCTGCACCCAAAGGCAGTTTTTTATGATCTAATCCCGTCAAATATTTTTCCAGCACTTTAATTTCATCTCTCCAGTAAGTTAATTCTTTACTCCACAACTCATATTCGAGATGGAGTTCGGTCTGATTAATTTTTACATAATTCATAGCTGTAAGATTTAGTCTAATGAAGTTCTGTTTTTTTTCGAACATTTTTACATGATATTTATCATTTACAATAATTTTTTATCCCCTATTTAGTAAATTGCATGAAAGATAGTTTATGATCATAACAGTTTTCGGCGCTACCGGCCAGGTTGGTAAAAGAGTGGTTACACAGGCACTCGGAAAAGGATATACTGTTAAGGCCTTTGGCCGGAACATAGACAATTTGATAGATAAAGAAAACCGCCATAATAACCTAATAGCCATAAAAGGTTATGTTTTTGATGCTACAGAAGTTTTTAATGCAATTAAAGGAAGCGATGCAATTATTTCTACACTTGGCGGGTCTTTTGACGGATCGGACAGAACCAGAAGTTTAGGCCTCAAAAATATTACGCATGGCATGACCACTGCAGGTGTAAAACGAATTGTGGCATTGGGTGGAATGGGTGTATTAAATGCTAATGAAAAAAGCTTAATTATTGATTCGCCCGAATATCCTCAAATGTTCTTTCCCGTTGGAAAAGAACACCAGCAGGCATTTCATAACCTGGAAGCGTCCGGGCTCGACTGGACATTTGTTTGTCCGCCCGACATTCTTGATGAAGATGCTACCGGAAAATATATTACCAATGCCGACTATCCGCCTACTCCTAATTTTTATAAAATTGCTGCCGGCGATCTTGCCCTTTTTATGTTGAATGAAATTGTTGCCAATCAATTTATCCATCACCGTGTAGGTATCAGTAAACTGTAATTTTTTTTGAAAAGAAAGTTTTCCCATTATCTTTGAAAAAATAATTCCCTACAAAATTAGCATAGTATGAAAATGTTGGAATGGCTTTCTCAGCCCTGGCCATGGTATGTTGCAGGACCATTAATTGGATTAACCGTACCACTTTTATTAATTCTCGGAAATAAAACTTTTGGCATCTCATCGTCCATGCGGCATTTATGCGCCATTTGTTTGCCATCGAAAATTTCCTATTTCCAATACGACTGGAAAAAAGAGATCTGGAATTTATTTTTTGTGGTTGGAATTATTTTGGGAGGAGTTATTTCAAGCACATTACTGGCCGATCCCAATCCCGTACAAATCAATCCTGCACTGGCTAAGGAATTGCATCAATACGGTATCAGCAATTATAATCAATTGATTCCTGTTGATATTTTTAACTGGCAAACATTATTATCGGTCAAAGGATTTATCATGATGATCGGTGGCGGATTTTTGGTCGGATTCGGAACACGTTATGCCGGCGGCTGTACATCCGGGCATTCCATTACCGGGCTCAGCAATTTGCAATGGGCATCCTTTGTTGCTACGGTTTGTTTTATGATCGGAGGATTTATTGCTGCCAATCTATTTCTTCCTTTTATTTTAAAAATGTAATCCATGCAAACAAAAGAATTAAATACTGATTTTGAAGTAAGGTCGTTAGACGCCATGTGTTTTAATGAAAGCGAATTAACCCATCCCTGGTGGTTTAATTTTAAATATCTTTTTGCAGGAATTATTTTCGGTATCATTTTAATTAAAGCACAAGTGATTTCCTGGTTCAGGATCCAGGAAATGTTTCGCCTGCAAAGCTTTCACATGTATGGTGTGATTGGTTCGGCTGTTGTAACAGGTGTGAGCTCCATTTTTATCATTAAAAAGTTCAAGATCAAAACCATTTATGGCGAGGAAATAAAATTCTATCCAAAAGAATTCAGTAAGGGGCAGATCTATGGCGGCTTATTATTTGGTTTTGGATGGGCTTTAACAGGCGCTTGTCCCGGGCCTTTGTTTGCTCAAATCGGAACGGGCGCAACGGTGATAGCAGTTACATTATTGAGTGCCATTGCAGGCACATGGGTGTATGGCTGGCTGAGTAAGAAATTACCGCATTAAAATAAATTCTTTTTCATCTTCCAGTCGTGCTGCACATCGGTGCCTAAAATAAAATCCTGTTCATCAAAAATTTCAAATCCGTTTTTTTGATAGAAGGCAATGGCCCTTGTATTTTTTTTCCAAACAATTAACCAAACCAGTTGTTTATTTTTTTGTTTGGCGATGGCAATGCTTTCGTTCAATAATTTTTTTCCGACACCTTTACCTATCTTTTCTTTGACCGAATAAATTCTCGATATCTCAAGTGCAGTAAAGCCCTGCAGCTTATCGGGTACATGCGAATCACTCAATTTTACATAACCACTTAATTCATCACCATCATAAACAAAAACAAAAATGTTTGATGGATTATTTATTTCATCAACGAGTATTTGAAGATTGAAATATTGAGCCATATACAAATCCATATCTTCTTTTGTATTGAACTCGTTGTATGTATCGTAAAAAGTTTTGCGGCTGATGGATGCCAATAATTCAACATCATCAACAGTTGCGATCCGGCAATAAAGTTGTTGCATAGATAAAATTAAATAGAAGGCTCATCCGTAACTGCGGCACGTGCAGCAGCACTGTCAATCACTTTACCGCCTTCGGTTGTCAACATTCGCGAAGGGTAACGGTTGATCATAATAAAATCATGTGTTGCCATGATGATGGAAGCACCATAATCTTTTACGATCTGAAATAATAATTGCATGATCTCATCACTTGTTTCAGGATCAAGATTACCTGTTGGTTCGTCTGCCAATATTAATTTAGGGGAATTAAGTAATGCTCTTGCAATATCAATACGTTGCTGTTCGCCACCGCTCATTTCGAAAGGCATTTTAAATCCTTTGCTTTTTAATCCCACTTTATCCAGTACATCATTAATTTTTTCTTCCATCAATTTTTCATCTTTCCAACCGGTGGCACGCAAAACAAAACGCAGATTTTCATGAACAGTTCTGTCGGTCAACAATTGAAAATCCTGGAAAACCACACCCAGGTTTCTGCGCAGGAAAGGGACTTTCTTCCAGTCCATATCTTTCAAATCAAAGCCCACAACGGTTCCTGAGCCTTCGCGTAAAGGTAGTTCGCCATATAAAGTTTTTAGCAAACTGCTTTTACCTGTTCCTGTTTTGCCAACGAGAAA
>JAGWPQ010000328.1 GCA_028877045.1 Bacteroidota bacterium
TAGAGTGTTTACAAAAATGAGAGAGTACGCAATAACCAACAAAGAAATTTTATTGCAACTATCTAAACTTGAAAAAGAAGTAAAAGGGAACACTCAGGATATAGAAAACATTTTTATGGTTATTAAAGAATTAGTTGAGAAACAAATTAAGCCGTCTTCGCCCGCTAAAATAAAAGGATTTAAAGGGGAGTGAATTAAAATCCGACTTTCTTGACATCCTGTCAGCAAAAAATGTTTGGTACTTTGTTTGAGTTTTAGTTTGCAATCAAAAATTTTTTTGAATCAGGCAACAGAATTTCTATTTGGCTGCCGTTGCGTCGCACTCTTGTACAGAAGAAAAGCCGTGAGCTGTTAGCTGCGAGCCACGAGCTTTGCTCAAAGCTCATAGCTCGATCCTCGTAGCTTAGAACGTTGAAGTGAGTGACACAACAGGCGATGCCATGAAAAACTAAAGCTCGTAACATAAAATAAATAAATATGCAAAAAGGACAGATTCGTGTTCATACCGAAAACATTTTCCCCATCATTAAAAAATTCCTGTACAGTGATCACGAAATTTTTCTTCGTGAATTGGTAAGTAATGCGGTTGATGCTTCACAAAAAATAAAAACATTGACCGGCATTGGTGAAGCAAAAGGCGATATTGGTGATCTGAGAATTGATGTTGTTTTGGATGCCAAACAAAAAACGTTGACCATTTCCGACAGAGGTGTTGGGATGACGAAAGAAGAAGTTGATAAATATTTGAATCAGGTTGCTTTCAGCGGTGCCGAAGAATTTTTGGAAAAATATAAAGATGCCAATATCATCGGGCATTTTGGTTTGGGCTTTTACAGTTCATTTATGGTAAGTGAAAAAGTGGAAGTGTTGACACAAAGCTTTAATGCTGATGCAGCAACGGTTTACTGGAGTTGTGATGGCAGTCCGGAGTTTGAATTATACGAAGTGGAGAAGAAGGAAAGAGGTACAAAAATTATTTTGCACATCAATGAAGACAGCAAAGAATTTTTAGAAGCCGGCCGCATAAAAAGTATCTTGGAAAAGTTCTGTAAGTTTTTACCGATACCTATTTATTTTTCTGATGTTGCAGAAGAAAAGAAAAAAGACGAGGAAGAAAAATCGATCAATAATACCAATCCTATCTGGGTTAAAAAGCCAAGTGATCTAACCAAAGAAGATTACGAAAAATTTTACAGGGAATTATATCCATTTGGCGAAACACCTTTGTTCTGGATCCATCTGAATGTTGATTATCCGTTTAACTTAACCGGTATTTTATATTTCCCGAAGATCAAGCAGAGCTACGAAATTCAGAAAGATAAAATTCAGTTGTACAGCAATCAGGTTTTTGTAACTGATGAAGTGAAAGAAATTGTTCCCGAATTTTTGATGTTGCTGCATGGTGTGATTGATAGTCCGGATATCCCGCTGAACGTGAGCAGAAGTTATTTACAGGGTGATCCGAATGTGAAAAAAATAAATAATCACATCACCAAAAAAGTTGCCGATAAATTAGAAGAGATATTTAAGAACGAAAGGAACGAGTACGAACAAAAATGGGAAAGCCTTGGTTTGTTTGTGAAGTACGGCATGATGACCGACGATAAATTTTTAGAAAAAGCAAACAAGTTTTTGGTGATGGAAGATGCTTTCAACAAAAACAAGGAAACTATCACCAAAGAAGATGGTACTACCGAAGAAAAATTGACTTCTAAATTTTATACGCATGAAGAATATAAAATAGCAACTGAAACTTTACAGAAAAATAAAGAAGGCAAACATGTAATTATTTATACCACCGATCCGGTTCAGCAGGATGCTTATATACAGGCTGCTGTTGCAAAAGGTTATGTTGTGGTGAAGATGGAAACCCTGGTGGACGCGGCTTTCATCAATAACATGGAAATGAAATGGGAGAATGTTCATTTTGTGAGAGTGGATGCCGACATAGTTGATAATTTGATTGATAAACAGGAAACAAGTGATAGCGTTTTAAGTAAAGATGAAACTGAAAGTTTGAAGAAATTATTTGAATTTCCTGTTCCAGAATTGCATGTAACTGTTGAAGTGAAAGGATTAAGCACTGATGCTGCACCGGTAGTTGCAACACGTCCGGAATTTATGCGCAGGATGAAAGACATGGCCGGTGTGGGTGGAGGCATGACTGCTTTTTATGCAACCATGCCCGATGAAGTAACGTTAACCGTGAATGGTAATCATCCGATCTATCAATCTTTATTAAAAGAAATTGATGTTGATAAACGGGGAAAACAAATTAGAAATTTAGCCGACCTGGCTTTATTATCGCAGGGATTATTAAAAGGAGCGGAGTTGACAAACTTTATTAACCGAAGTGTTGATTTAATGAAATGATTTTTTAAAAACTAAAAAATAAAAAAAGAAAAACTAAATCGTTGGTGGTTTAAGTTTAACTGAGTTTTCAAACAACTTAAATTAAAATAACAATTCGTGTAATTCGATCAAATTCGTGTAATAAAA
>JAGWPQ010000329.1 GCA_028877045.1 Bacteroidota bacterium
CTGCGGGTAAATAGTGCTTAATGTTTTAGTCAATGATGCTGCACAATTATTGATGGATGTTACTTTCAGCTGAACATTGAACGGACCAACACCTGAATACGTATGAACAGGATTGGGCAGCGTTGATGGAGAAGGATCATTGCTATCATCAAAATTCCAGTAATAACTTAATTGAGAATTATCTGCAATAGTTGAAGAATCATAAAACTGTGCTTTGGCATCGGGCAAACAAACGGCAGTTGGTAATGCGAATTTAATTACCGGTACCGGGTTAACTGTAACAGTAATTGCATTGCTGGGATTGGTAGTATCGCCGTATGAATTTGATACAATAACAGTATAGGTTCCTGCAACTCTGGCTGAGTATGATTGTTCAGTGGCTCCAACTATTATCACAGCATTTTTATACCATTGATTTCCTGTTGCTGCACTCGAGATAAGTAAAACACTACCGCCATCACATATTGTTGTAGAACTACTGTTTGTAATTGTTGGATCAGCTATTTTAATTACTGCTATATTCAGCACTGCAGTTCCGATACCTCCGCTATTGGTTGCTGTAACTGTATAATTTCTTGCACTGCTCAAAACAGTAGGTGTTCCGCTGATTAGTCCTGTTGTTGCATCTATACTTAATCCGTCTGGCAATACCGGACTGATACTAAAATTAATAACAGCCCCGCCGCTTGTTACAGGAGCCAATGCAGTTATTGGTTTGCCACGTATAAAAATATTGGGCGTGGTATAGCTTATGACCGGCGCAATATCTTTCACTGTTATATTAATGATTGCTGAAGCACTGCCGGCTATATTGGTTGCTGTAACTGTATAATTTGTTGCACTGCTCAAAACAGTTGGTGTTCCGCTAATTACTCCTGTTTTTGTATCTAAGCTTAAGCCCGCAGGTAACGCAGGGCCGACACTATAGCTGGTAACAACTCCCCCGCTTATTGTTGGATAAAGAGGTATAATAACGGAATCTTTTGTATAAATATTAGGAGTGATATAACTTAAATTGATAGGCGGGAACGTAGGTGTATTGTGCAATACCGAAATAGTGTTGCTGGTATAATTGGCAATAACCAAATCGGGTTTACCGTCGCCATCTATATCTCCGATACCTACTGAATAAGGACCATCCCCTGTTCTAAAATCAACTTTAGCATCAAAAGAATTTGAAGTGATAGTACCGCTGATGCTTTTATTGCGTAAAACAGAAACAGTAGCGCTATCCTCGTTAGCAACAACTATATCGGGTTTGCCATCTCCATTCATGTCTCCAAGTGCTACCGAAAATGGCAGGTCGTTGGTCATGAAATCCACTTTGCCTGCAAAAGAACCTGAACTAATGTTTCCGCTACTGCCTGTATTACGAAATACAGAAACGGTATTATTACTTTCGTTAGCTACAACAATATCAAGTTTGCCATCACCATCCAGATCTCCAATGGCTACAGAATAAGGTACCAGTGAAGTTGCAAAATCAACTTTGGGAGCAAAAGAGTTTGATGTGATGCTACCGCTGCTGCCGGTATTTTGAAATACTGAAAAGGTATAGCTTCTTCCATTGGCAACAACCAAATCCGGCTTGCCATCACCATCAATATCTCCAATAGCCACTGAAGAAGGCAGTGAGCCAGTAGTAAAATCGACTTTTGAAGCAAAAGAATTTGAACTGATGCTGCCACTACCAATATTGCCTGTATTGAGAAGTACTGACACCGTATTATCGTTATAATTAGTAACAACTATATCGGGTTTGCCATCACCATCTATATCTCCGATAGCTACTGAAGAAGGATTTGTTCCGGTTGAAAAATCAACTTTTGCAGTAAGAGAAGTTGGCGTAATACTGCCACTGCTGCTTATATTTCTGAATACAGAAACAGTTGCGTTGCTATAATTAGCAACAACCAGATCAGGTTTGCCATCACCATCTATATCTCCAAAAGCTATTGCACATGGGTTTGCACCTGCAGGAAAATCAACTTTAGCAGCAAAAGAATTTTGTGTGATGCTGCCACTGACGCTGGTATTGCGAAATACTGAAATACTGTTTGTTCTGTAATTGGCAACAATCATATCCGGTTTACCATCGCCGTCTATATCTCCAATAGTTACAGCATAAGGATTTGTCTCAGTAGCAAAATCAACTCTGGTAATCATATCAGTAACTGTAATGTTTCCGGAATTAGGCGTAAATGTTGGTGTATAAAACTGCCTGCTGCATGCTGTTAAACCTGTAATGGTATTCAGTACTGTGATTGGTCCAAAGCTTGCGCTTGTTGGTACTGTTACGGTTAAACTTGTAGTGGTCGCTGCTGTAACCGTTGCTTTTGTTGCACCGAAGAATACAATATTATTAGTTGTTATTGTATTAAAGCC
>JAGWPQ010000035.1 GCA_028877045.1 Bacteroidota bacterium
ATCTGCTTCATTATCAAAAAAACTATTCCAGTGATACATCGAAAATAATTCCATGCTCATACTTGCTACTTCGGCAATTTCCATCGGATATTCTTTGAAAGCACTTAACTCTAAATTGTGCGATAAAAAAGAATGAACAGCATGGCCACCTTCGTGAACAATGGTTGTTACATCGCTCATCTGCGAGGCCGCATTCATAAAAATAAATGGTGCGCCGCTTTCGGCCAACGGACAGTTATATCCTCCGGGAGCCTTGCCCTTCCTGCTTTCCAGGTCAAAGTGTTTTAATTCATTCATCTTGCGCAAACAATCTGCAAAGAATGGATTTAGTTCTTCAAAACATTTTACCGATTTTTCGTAAAGATCTTTTCCATCGGTAAATGGTTTTAAAGCTTCAACACCTTCGGGCTCTGCTTCGGTATCCCAGGGCTTTAAAATATCTAATCCTAATTTTTCTTTTTTCTTTAAATAGATTTTATCAACGATGGGCAACACATGCAACTTCACCGCTTCATGAAATTGATAACAATCTTCTTTGCTGTAATCGAATCTTCCCAATTCAACAAACTTATAATCGCGATAATTTTCGAAGCCTGCATTCTTTGCAACCTGATCTCTTTTTTCGATCAACTGAGAATATGAATTGTGCATCGCATCTTTATCCTGCAATCTTCTTTCCTGAATTTTACGGTAAACTTCTTCGCGTAATTTTCTATCATGGCTTTCCAAAAATTTCGATGCTTGTTGCAAAGTATATTCCTGTCCGTTCACTTCAACCGTCATCTTTCCTGCAATCCCGCCATATTGTTGTTGCATCACACCCAGTTCGGCTTGCAGCGAAATATTTTCTTCGCGAAACAGATCAATATTTTTTTTAACACTGCGCAGATAAGTAAAGAATTTTTGCTGATCCAGTTCTTTGGTAAAGGGTGATGCAATTAATTTTTTATTCAGTGCATCAGCATAGGGCTGGATCTTTGGCTGTATTTCCATCATAAAAAAAGTAAATGCATCTTCCAGACTTTTATCGGTGGTATCACATGTCATTTTTATTTGACGCCAGCAGGCATCTTCGCTAACCACAGCTTCCACTTCGCTCATATCTTTCAACCATTGTTCCAGATCGTTTTTCGAATTAATATTCCTGTCCAACAAATTTTTGAAATATGGTTCTAACAATTCCCAGGTGGTAACAATAAAATCTTTTGGTAAAAAATTTCTTTCGATCTTTTTAATATCTGCACTTAAAGTCATTTGTAAAAATTTGTGCGAAGATAAAGAACCGTGATTAACCGGATTCAATTGATTATCGCGAAAATCAAATTCATCATTTCATCAGGGTTCATTAATATGCTTTATTTTTACCGCCCTACAAAAGGAAAGCGAATTGGCAGATATCATTCAATTATTACCCGATAACATTGCAAACCAGATTGCAGCCGGTGAAGTAATTCAGCGGCCGGCAAGTGCTGTAAAAGAATTGCTGGAGAATGCCATTGACGCCGACGCATCAGAAATAAAATTAATTGTTATCGAGGCCGGAAAGAATTTGATCCAGGTGATCGATAACGGCAAAGGAATGAGCGAAACTGATGCCAGGATGGCGTTTGAGCGACATGCCACCAGCAAAATAAGAGTGATCGAGGATTTATTTAAGATAAAAACCATGGGCTTTCGCGGCGAGGCATTGGCAAGCATTGCAGCCGTTGCGCAGGTTGAATTAAAAACACGGAAAGCCGAAGATGAATTAGGGACTTTTATTGAGATCGAAAACAGCGAAGTTTTAAAGCAAGAAGCTTGTGCATCACCGGTGGGCAGCAGCATCAGCATGAAGAATTTATTTTTCAATGTTCCGGCACGCAGAAATTTTTTAAAGAGTAATGCTGCCGAAATGCGGCATATCATTGATGAATTTATCCGTGTGGCAATGGCGTTTCCGCAAGTATTTTTTTCTTTGACAAATAATGGTCAGCAGGTTTTTCATTTGGAAGCAGGCAATTTAAAACAACGCATCATTCAAATTCTGGGCAATAATTATAATGCCAAAATGGTGAGCGTGAATGAAGAAACCGATTACATGAATATTTACGGTTTTGTTGGTAAACCCGAAACCGCAAAGAAAACGAGAGGCGATCAGTATTTTTTTGTGAACAGCCGTTTCATTAAAAGTGCTTATCTCAACCATGCAGTGAACAGCGCGTTCGATAACATGATCGCGAAAGATAGTTTTCCGAGTTATGTTTTATTTATTGATCTCGATCCTTCGCAGGTTGATATCAATGTTCATCCAACCAAGCAGGAAATAAAATTTGAAGACGAAAAAATTATTTATGCTTTTGTGCAGGCTGCGGTAAAACATGCACTGGCACAGTTCAGCATTGCGCCATCACTGGATTTTACTTTGAATGCCGAGATACAAAGTTTGGATGCAGTAAGTAAACCTTTCACTTCCGAAATAAAAGAGGCAGCATCGTCTTCCAATCTTTTCAAAACATTCACTCAAAAAAATCAGGCGCATAAAATTGATGCCAATGAAAAAAGTGAATTGAAACATTGGAAGAGTTTTTTCGAGAGTGAAAAGCAAGAAGTGAAAAGTGAGAAATTAGAGTTTGAGCAAAAGGTAACAACTTCACCATTTACTTTTCACCTTTCACAATTTTTGCAGCTGCACAACACTTATATTATTGCATCTACCAACAATGGATTTGTTTTAGTGCATCAGCAATTAGCACACGAAAGGATTTTGTATGAACGTTACAGTGCCGCTGCACATGGCAAACAAATGGCAACACAAAAAAGTTTGTTTCCTGTTACGTTGGAATTAGCAACGGCCGATGCGGCTTTATTACAAGATATTTTGCCCGATCTATTTTCAATCGGATATCAGATAGAACCCTTTGGCAGCAATACTTTCGTGATACAGGGCACACCAGCCGATGTGCTGCAGGGAAATGAAAAACATTCAATAGAATTATTGATCGAACAATTCAAACATTTCAGCAGCGATATTAAATTTTCCAAAAGAGAAAAATTAATTCGTTGCATGAGCAGGCAACAAGCTATCAAAGCCGGACAGGCATTAACGCAAAAAGAAATGCAAAGTTTGGTGGAAGAATTATTTCAATGCGACGCACCAAATATTACCGTGACCGGCTCTCCAACTTATTTGGAATTTAAAGAAGATTATTTGGATAAGATGTTTGGGAGATAAGCCCCCCAGCCCCTAAAGGGGAGGTTAATAATTCTCAATAATTGCTGTAATAAATTTTTCGATCGATCTTCTGATGGACGATGCAGAAGCCTGATGGTTATTGACCATCACTGAAAAAATGAATTGTTTGTTTTTATTGGTAATGATGTATCCGCTTAATGCAAGGTTATTACTTACCGTTCCTGTTTTTGCATAAATTTTTCCGACATAATTTTTATATAACCCTTTTAATGTTCCTTCATCACCTGTTGGAAGTATGGCGGTGATGCGGTTCCAGGCAAATTCGTTTTTCATTTTTTCTAACACAAAAACAAAATCTTGCGGTGATATTAAATTGTAGCGGCTTAATCCGCTGCCATCCACCCATTTTGGTTTTTGAGGCATGGCTTTGTAATCGGTTTTTAAAAGTGTATCAATAATTTTTTCATCACTCATCACGCCTAATCTTTCATTGCTTACCATCAATAAAGTTTGTTCTGCAAAAAAATTATCGCTGCGGTGCATGGTAATTTTTAAGAGCGAATCGGTGGGTTGGGAGTGAATGATATTGGGGAAAATATCTCGACTATCTGACCAACTA
>JAGWPQ010000036.1 GCA_028877045.1 Bacteroidota bacterium
CAACTATTAATTATCATCGGTTTAATAATAACAGCACAACAGAAATTTCTTTCGATTTCTTTCAGCCACCACGGGCATAGTTTTCATTTCATCTTTTAGATCAAATCATTCTTTACTTAATTAATTTTTACAATGAAAAAATTGTTCATTGTTGCTATTTTATTATTGGCAGCATCAAGTAGCTATGCGTGTAGTATTTGTGGTTGTGGGGGTGGAAATTTATACATGGGTTTGTTCCCAAACTTCAAAACTAAGTTTATCGGTATCAGATATAATTATGCCGAGTATCACACATCTTTATTAAATAATCCTGCGCAGTTCAGTCATAATTTTTATAACAGTTTTGAAATATGGTCGGGCTTTAATATCGGTAAACGATTTCAGGTATTGGCATTCCTGCCATATCATTATAATGTTCAGTTTGACGATGATATGGGGCATACAACAAAGAATGGGATGGGCGACATTACTGTTTTAGCCAATTATAAATTGTTTGATACGCGTTATTTAAAAAATCAAACCAATAAAACATCGCAGCAGCTTTGGATCGGTGGTGGTATAAAATTACCTACCGGTGCTTTTAATGTTGATGTACATGATAGTACCACAACGCTGGCAGATATCAATGCACAAATCGGTACAGGCAGTGTTGATCTGTTAGTGAATGCAAGACATACTGTTCAGTTCAACAATTTCGGAATTAATACTTCAGTTGGTTATAAAATAGGTTTACCTAACAATCAGAATTATAAATACGGAAATAAATTGTCGATGAACAGCATCGCATTTTATCGCATTGAAAACAGACGTTTTTCGATAATACCCAATGCCGGATTGGCATTCGAGAATATTGAAAGCAATCAATTGAACGGACAGAAAATTTATTTGAGCGACGGATTAAATTCAGGAACGTTTGCAACCGGCGGACATTTATTAAGTGCATTGGCAGGAGCAGAACTTACTTTAAAACAAATAACGATTGGCGCAAATATTCAGGTACCAGTAACACAAGATTTTGCCGCAGGACAAACTAAACTAAATGTTAGAGGTATGCTACATGTAACTTTTGCGTTGTAGTTTTGCTAATTAATTTTATTTAAACGAAAACCATGAAGACAATAAAAACAGCAATTATTTTTCTTGCCGGGATACTTTTTATTGCTTGTAACAACAATGATCAAAAAGAAAACACCGCAGCAAAAAAAGACAGTACAACCATGCCTTCTCCCAAAACGGATTCAGTAAAATATACTGCATTGATGGTAGAGAATGCAAAAGATCCAACCTGCGGAATGCCTGTTGGTGCGGGCATTGAAGACACTTTGCATTATAAAAATAAGATCATCGGGTTTTGTTCTAAAGAATGCAAAGATGAGTTTGTAAAGAATGCACCGAAAAGTTTTGCGGCAGTTGAGTGGAAAAAATAAAACACCCAAATATGAAAAAGCATCTTTCAACGATGGCGATTGCAATTATTTGTATGATCGCATCGCATGCACAAACAAAAGCTCCCGAATGGAAAGAGCAAAAGCAATTTTATGGATTGATCAGTTCCAGCTTCCATCCTGCCGAAGAAGGAAAATTTGATCCATTAAAATCAAAAGCCGATAGTCTTACCATGGCTGCTAAACTTTGGCATGCATCTCCCATTCCTTCCAACTTTAAACCAAAAGAAACAAAAGAGAATCTTGAGATCCTTGTAAAAAAATGCGTGGTATTGCAGCAGGCTGTAAAAGAAAATAAACCGGATGCAGAGTTGAAAAAATTAATTACTGATGCACACGACACTTTCCATAAAATAGTTGGAGAATGTAAAACTGAAGATTAATAAAAAGTCCCGCAACTGCGGGATTTTTTATTTTAAACAATAAAATTTATTTTAATCAATCCTGCTGTGGCCAAATTAAAAATTAATGTTAAAGAGATGAAACAAAATGCTTGTATTTATTTAAAAAAAATAAATGGCAAGCTTTTGGTATTCATGTGCGTAACGTAACAACCCAAAAAACAAGCAACATGAAAATGAAATTCCTGATGGCATTAATGGCCACTTTTACATTAGTAATTATTTCACTTCAATCCTGTACAAAACAAGGCAGCGCTTCGTCCGAAGGATTGGGAAGTGCTTCCGAATCGGGCGAAAACGAGTCTGGTGGCGGTTCTTCGGGTAGTGGCAGTGCAAGCAGCAGAAGCCATAATATGGGATTGAATTGTATGAACTGCCACTATGCAGGTGGTCCCGGCGAAGGTGTGTTTACAGTTGCAGGCACAGTTTACGATACTTCTAAAACGGTTACTTATCCCGGCGCAACAGTAAAATTATATACGGGTCCCGGGGCAACAGGTACTTTAAAATATACATTAACTGCTGATGGAAGCGGTAATTTTCATACCACACAAGTCATAGATTTTGGTACCGGTTTGTATCCTGTTGTGCAGGGCAGCAAAAGCTCATTTTATATGTCGATGAGTATTACAACAGGGCAATGCAACGGTTGCCATGGTGTTACAACAAACCGAATTTTTACGCAGTAAAATTTTTATTGAACCGGCTGCACAATAGTAATGATTCTGCAGTTGCGTCGCACACTTGTACAGTTGAAGCTGTGGTCATCAAACCATTGATTTAAAAAATGCCCGCAGCCCGAAAGCTAATAACTTTCCGCTGTGTTGAAGTCCCGATTAAATCGGGATGCCGATACAATCGGCATGATGCGACGCGACTGCAGTTTCATGCTTATTCAAAAGCTCAATGCAAAAAAATTATTTTTCTTTCAGCAGATCTGCTTTTGCTTTTTGTAATGCAACTTTTGTTGCCGCAGAAACTTTTGGATAGGAAAGTTTCAGTTTCTCAAACTGCTGATCGATGATGGAACAAATTATGACACGGCTGTACCATTTATCGTCGGCGGGAATTACAAACCATGGAGCAAAATCAGTACTGGTGTGGCTTAGTGCATCTTCATATGCTTTCTGATAATCGTTCCAGAACACTCTTTCTTTCATATCGGCAACAGAGAATTTCCAATTTTTTTTCGGGTCATCCACTCTCTCAATAAATCTTTTTTTCTGTTCGTCTTTCGAAACATGCAAAAAGAATTTCAAAATAAGCGTACCATTTTCGGCAATATTTTTTTCGAAATGTTTTATCTGGTTGTAGCGTTGTTTCCAGAAATCTTTGTCAATATCTTTTACTGTTTTAATGCCCGGCAATTTTTCGTTTAAAATAAATTCGGGATGCACTTTGGTTATTAAAACATTTTCGTAATGCGAACGGTTGAAGATGCCTATTTCGCCTCTTGCAGGTAAAGCTGCATAATGCCGCCAAAAATAATCATGCGTTAATTCAACCGATGAAGGTGTTTTAAAACTATGCACTTTTACACCTGTTGGGTTCAGCCCGGTCATTAAATGTTTTATTGTGCCGTCCTTGCCTGCTGCATCCATTGCCTGCAAAACAATCAGTATGCTGTGTTTGCCTTCGGCATATAATTTATCCTGCAGGATACTCATCTCAGCCAACCCTTTTTGTAAAATTTCATCGCCTGTTTTCTTATCGAAACTTTTGTTTTTAATATTTGTTTTAAAGTCTTTTAAAGAAATTTTTTTATCAGGCTTTACTTTAAATTCGTCGGGACTGATTAATATTTTGGAAGACATGGTATTGGTATTTGAATGAATAAAAAAATGTATTCATGAATATACAACAGTTCCCGGCAAACTGTATGACTGCCATTTTTTTTAACTAAACGAAAAGGAGAAATGCTACAATCGAAATTAAAACGGTGGACATTCTGCTTCTTTAATTTTACCGGCAAAAGGATGGATATTTAACACCAGATAAAATCCGCCGTTAAAACTTTGTGTGCGTGTTTTAAAGGCTTTGTATGCATCGAGGCTATGAAAACCAAACAACAGCGGACCCATTTTTACAGCGCCACCAATCCATAATTGTCCCTGTGCATTGTATTGAATGGGTAAGTATGCTCCCCAGAAATTTGTTTCCCATCTTGGTGTGATGGTTAGTAAATTAATTTCTCTTGTCTTTAATTTTTGTTGCGGGCGTGTAGAAAAAAAGTTTAGGCTTAACTCGCCATTGATATAAAAATGATTACCCAGATTTCTGTCAACACTAATAATCATACGTGTTGGGTTGGCAATGGTAAACGGTGATGATAATGAATCGAGGAATTGAAAAGTATTTGCCAGAGAATCTCTAAATCGCTTTAGAGAAGTTGCAGCGTTTATCTGATTGGCAATTCTTGTATCGCTGGCATTTACATTGGGCACCCTCGCCGAGAAAGAACCGTCAACCGGATTAAACTTGTTGGTGGCAATGTCCATAATGCTTACAGCAATTTTCCAGTCGTAATTTGTAGGAGACAAGCTTGTTGCGTTATAATCG
>JAGWPQ010000037.1 GCA_028877045.1 Bacteroidota bacterium
AGCATCACTAAAATCAGTAACAAGGCAATAGGTACTGCAATACTTAAGCGTTTTGATGCACGTTGTAAATTTTCATACTGACCGCCATACGTGATATAATATCCAGGCGGAAACTTCATTCCTTTCTCAACTTTTTGTTGCAACTCTTTTACAATTGTTTGCACATCACGACCGCGAACATTAAAGCCGATCGTTATTCTTCTTCTTGCATCTTCACGCTGAATTTGATAAGGACCATCTTTCATTTCAATGCTTGCCAAAACATTTAAAGGCACTTGTTCACCGTTGGGCAAACCGATCATCAAATTCGAAATATTATCTATATTTTGTTTCTGTTCTTTGTTCAAACGAATCACCAGATCATATCGCCTATCGCCTTCAAACACAAGCCCGGCTGCAGCTCCGGCGTATGCTGTTTGAACCGTTCTGTTGATTTCCTGCACGCTGGCACCAAATCTTGCTATGGCTTCGCGGTTGTAAGTGATGACCATTTGTGGTACACCTGTAACCGTTTCGACATACAGATCTTTTGCACCATCAACCGATTTAATGATCTTTCCCAATTCTTTTGCATGCTCGGCAAGACTATCCAGATCATCACCAAAAATTTTACAAACCACATCTTGTCTTGCACCGGTCATCAATTCATTAAAACGCATCTGCACAGGAAACTGAAAACCTGTTGCAACACCCGGAACCTGTTCCAATGCTTTACTCATTTTCTCGGCCAGCTCATCAAATGTTTCTGCATTCTTCCATTCCTTTTTATCTTTTAAAATAACCATCATATCGGCCGCTTCAAATGGCATGGGATCGGTTGGAATTTCTCCTGCACCAATTTTTGTAACAACTTTTTCTACTTCAGGAAAATTCTTTAAAAGAACAGTTGCTGTTTTTTGTGTGGTTTGAATGGTGTTTGAAATGGATGATCCTGTCAGCAATCTTGTATCAACTGCAAAGTCACCTTCTTCTAATTTTGGAATGAATTCACCACCCAATGAGGCCAGAATAAAAATTGAAATGATAAACCATATAAAGCTTGAAACTACTGCTATCACGGGTATTTTAAGTACCCATGTTAAAACAGGCCGGTACCAACTTTGAAAAACTTTCATCATTTTATCCGAGAAAGTTTCTTTATGATGCACTTTCTTACTCAGGAAAAATGAACTCACCATCGGCACATAAGTTAGAGATAATAAAAAGGCACCGATGATAGCGAATGAAACTGTTTGCGCCATGGGTCGAAACATTTTTCCTTCGATACCTTCCAATGTGAGGATAGGTAAATAAACAATTAAAATAATGATCTGACCAAACACTGCCGAGTTCATCATCTTGCCGGCCGACTCTTCTACTTCAACATCCATTTGATGCTGATTCATTTTGAAAGATTCTTTGAATCCCGAATGATGACTTATTTTATGCATCACCGCTTCAACAATAATTACTGCACCATCGATCAATAAACCAAAATCCAATGCACCTAAACTCATCAGGTTCCCGCTCACACCAAAAAGGTTCATCATGATAACGGCAAACAACATGCTTAACGGGATAACAGATGCTACAACCAAGCCTGCACGCAGGTTTCCGAGAAATAACACCAAAACAAAAATCACGATCAGTGCACCCTCCAATAAGTTTTGTTCTACAGTTCCAATGGCATTATTTACCATTTTAGTTCTGTCTAAAAAAGGTTCAATCACAACACCTTCGGGTAATGCTTTCTCGATCTCTTTAATTTTTGATTTGATATTGCCAATTACTTTATTACTGTTCTCTCCTTTCAGCATCATCACCACCGCACCTGCCACTTCTCCTTCGTTATTATACACTGTGGCGCCAAACCTGATGGCATTTCCTAATTTTATGTCAGCGATGTTTTTTACCAGAACAGGAATGGAACCATTTACCTGCTTCACTACAATATTGCCAATGTCGCTGATGTTTTTTACCAGCCCTTCGCTTCTTATAAATAAAACATTCGGCCCCTTCTCAATGTAAGCACCACCTGCATTCTGATTGTTTTCATTCAATGCTTTAAAAACATCATTGATGGTTAACTGAAAACTTTTCAGTTTATCTGTATTGACCGATACTTCGTATTGTTTTACCAATCCGCCAAAACTGCTCACATCGGCAACACCATCGGTTCCCAATAATTGACGGCGTACGATCCAATCCTGGATATTTCTTAATTCTGTCAGATCATATTTTCCTTCATACCCTTTTTTGGCTTTTACAACGTATTGAAATATTTCACCCAATCCTGTTGTAACGGGTCCCATTTCGGGTGTGCCCAATCCCGCAGGTATTTGCGATTGTACTTTTACTAATCTTTCACTTACCTGTTGTCTGGCCCAATACACATCGGTCTTATCATCAAACACAATAGTTACCAAACTCAAACCAAAACGGGAGAAACTTCTTTGTTCGGTAATACCAGGAACATTACGTGTTGCCTGCTCGATAGGAACCGTAATGAAACGCTCAACATCAGGCGCACCAAGGCTTGGTGCAGTGGTAATGACCAATACCTGATTATTCGTTATATCGGGTACTGCATCGATCGGAAGTTTAGTTACGGAATAAGCTCCGTAAATAATCAATCCTAAGACCAGCAGACCAACAATTAATTTATTCTTAATAGAAAATCTTATAATGGCATGTAGCATGCTTAAAAAATTATTAGCGTGAATGATATGAATGACACAACAACGCTATTCGGCGCCTGTTGCCTTCGCTTCTTCCGGTGGAAGAAGGGCTACTTGTACTTTTTATTTCTATTCATTGAATAGAAATAAAGATTTATTGAATGAATGAATACATCAGTCACCGAATAATATTTCATTCAGTAACCGTTTCATCGATCAATAAAAAATTACGCTAATCTCGGAGGCTGGAAAATGTCCTGATCAGAAACTAAGGGATGCAAATGTTCGTTGTGAATACTGAACTTTTGTTTAACTATCGGTGTAGGTAATATTTCGATAATAATTCGCGGTGAAGGGAAACTAACAGACGCAGTAAGCAATCCGTCGGCATCATTTGTTTTAAAAGGCAATCGTTGGTCTTGCTGAAAATCATCATCCACAACAATCGTCTTTTTATAGTGCATTTTCAGAAAACCAATAAAGGACAGTGAAGCATTTTCTTTTTTGTGTTTGATATAATGATTGACCAGCATCGGCAATTTCAATAGCTGATATGCTTCTGTTGATCCAAACAGAAACAAGGTTATTAAAAATATGGATGCCGCTTTTTTCAATTAATAAAAATCACTTTATGTAATGATGCAAATTTACGAAATGATACAGGAACCAACAGAAATTTTATACAAGCAACTTGTTAATTTATAAAATCCCACCACACGCCCAGCCTGAACCACAGTCCCTGTGAAGCATATTGTTGTGTAGCATAACTGTACTTATTAAATTTAAATCCCTGAGGAGTAAGATTGAACGTATTTAAATTTTCTAACCTGATAAATGTCCTGAAAGTTCTGATACGAAAATGAAAGAATAAATTTATATCGGGACGGTTGGAAGTTGTAAAATCGTTCTGATAAAAGAACTGCCCTGTGAAGGGTGAGTAATTATCGGCTTTATAATCCGAATAATAACGCATTTCCAGTCCTGTTGACAGAAAAAGATTCTTATAAAAATTACCTTCAAATGCAAGCCTGTTACGGGTTAGGAAAAATGGCACATGTACCGGTCCGCCCGTTGTTTGCTGCAAATGGATCTCGGTGTACCAACTCCAATGCCTGCTTAATTTAAATTGCTTTTCGGCACTTACATGCAACACATTAAATAAAGATGCTTCCTGTTTTGCAACAAAGAAACTATCGAAATAAGTGTAATTGCTTACCAGATAATATTCGCCGCTGAGTTTAAATTTATTGAGCGGATTTTCATAATCGGCAAAAGCACGGGTGATATTTTCTTTATTAAAACTTTGTTTATTGCTCACAGGAAAATTTGTAAGCGGATCATAAATAAAAGAAGCAGTCCGGTTAGTGTTTTGAAAACCCAATTGCAGATAACCTATCTTTTTACTTAATTGTCTTTTCAAACTAACAAAAGCTGCGTAATCGCCCGAATTCATTCCGTTCAAATAAAATTGCCCGGTGGCTTCGATCTCCCATTTCTGATTGCGTGTCCTGTTTCTGTATTCACCCAAAACATACAAATTAAAAAAGTTGTGCGTAGCCGTATCGCCAAAAGTTGCTTTTAAATTTTGCAAACCAATCCCGGTCTTCAAAAACTGGCTCTGGTTATTTTTTTCGGGAAAAGAAACAAGAGAAAATTCGTTATTAATGATGCTCCAAACATCTTTGTAACTGATGGTATCACCTAAATAATTATTCGGGATCGTTTTACCGAAATAAGTTTGATATGCAGTTGAATCAGCATTAAGATCAATAAAATTATAACTATTGGTTTTTATAGAAATGGTATGCTGCAATCTTAACCTTGCATAAAATAATTTATACGTTACGGAGTCGGTAACCAACGAATCTTTTTGACCGAAATCGTATTGCTGTCTGTATAAAATGGTGTTCTCCTGATAAATATTACCTGTATTGACCGTTGTATTGAAAGGATTTCGTTGTGCAAGCGTGGCTGCGCCTAATCTTGTATTTATTTCAAAGGGATCATTTATTGCAAGACTGTCCAGTTGTTTCAGATCTTTTATGCCGCCATTTTCGGACGACGCATTTTTATTCATGATGAAAACAAAAAAACTCTCGTATCGTTTGCTCGGCGATTGATAATGTGTTACAAAACGCAAATTATTATTACTGGCATTTTGTGTTTTAAAAACGCCGGGGGCATTACTGAAACGATATTCGAAAGAAAAATTAAAATTGCTTTTTCGGTTTTGTGTATGCAGCACACTGATCAATTGCTCGGCTTTATTGCCCAATAAATAAGCCAGCTCGGTAAATGGACGTGTGGTAGTAAAGAAACGTGTATCTTCTAATTTATAATTATAAATATCATACTGATGAAAACCTGCATCCCATCCGGCTTTCATGATAGGATTAAAAATAAAAGAACGGGCAGCCGTTCCAAAATTTCCCAAATTGGTGTACCAGTATGGCTGTGGCAATTTGTTGGTAAAATCATTTAATGATGAATCTAGATTTCGGTTTCTTGTTGAATCGTAATACCTAAAATAAATGGTGATGGAATCAGCATACTTGTCTCTGTGCTGCAACGAATC
Source organism: Bacteroidota bacterium (assembly GCA_028877045.1). Lineage (GTDB taxonomy): Bacteria > Bacteroidota > Bacteroidia > Chitinophagales > Chitinophagaceae > CAIQDX01. The sequence continues at coordinate 5,233 of JAGWPQ010000037.1, forward strand.
TTTTTTTGGACTGCTCGAATTCGAGATCGGACGGCCCTGGTTATCGTAGGCCATATTACTTTGTGTACCGTTGTTACTGTAATTATTATTATTGTCCGCTAAAATCCTTGGATTTTGAGCAGCAGTATGAATCGTCAGCACAAGTAATATACTTGCAACGAAAAATGTTATTCTTCCTGAGCGTAGATTCATTGTACTAAAATGTGCTGCAAATTAACAGTAATGCTGCTAATGAAGTGATAAAAAAAGTTGAT
>JAGWPQ010000330.1 GCA_028877045.1 Bacteroidota bacterium
TATTTGGTAGGTGCAAATTTTGGATGGCCGCTTGCATTTTTTACATCAGATCCCGATAAACAAATAATGGCCAACAGGTCTTTTTCGTTCCTGAATCTCTCCATAGATTTTTTGATCTGTGTTGTTATTGGTTTTTTAATGGTGCATTTTTTATCTCTCGGCAGTAAACGCGAAAAACGCCGCTTAGCTTAATATTTCCTGCAACACAGCAAGACTTCTCATTTCTCCAAAATCCGAAATGTGCAACGACATGTATTGTTGATACGCAACCAATAATTGCCTGCGAATATTTCGGTTCAGTGAAATGTTTTCCAGGTCTTTATATTGTTTGATCTTGAGTATTTGCGATGTTATTTTTGCATCTTCATTTTCCAAAAAATAAGGATGCGCCGGAACCGTATCAGTAAAAAAACCCTGCTGCAAATCCAGTACAGGCTTGTCTTCCGAATACGCTCCCTGAATTTGAAAACCTAATTCGCTTCCCAAATGCAACGTAAAATATAATGGAAGATTGGCAACAAAACTATCGCTGCCTTTATCAATTTCTTTCAATGTGTCTTCTATCAAATAAAATAATTCTGGATTGGCTTCGGGTTGTTTCAAACTGTGTTGCAGCAATTCAATCACATACATCGCAACAGAATTCCTGACTACATCAAACAAAATTTTTTCGTACAGATAACTGCATTGGTATTCTTTAACGAATTGCATTTGTTTTAATTCATTATGATGCACTTCCATATCCAGCAACATCGCCGGCTGAAAATAATTTGCCTTGCCCTGCGATGTTTTTGATGATTGACGTACACCTTTCACGATATAGGTCTGCACACCAAACAATTCTGTGTAAACAGTAGTGATGATGCTGGTTTCGCCGTATTTAACGGTGCGCAGAATGATGCCTTTTGTCTTGTGTAGCATTGCATTAAAAAATACAGGCAAAGATGAAGTAAATTACAATCTGTGTGTTTATTATTGTACACGCTAAAGAATTTTTTTAATAATTATAATGAAACTATTTACCCAGTTAATCTGTTTGTTTTTTTGTGCCAATACTTTATGGGCACAACCAGATCAGGAAATAAAAGCTTCGTTGGCAGATTCAGGATTCATTATAAAAGATCCTGCCTTTGCTGCATGTCATGCTGCAACTTTGGTTGAATTGCCCAATAATAAATTAATGGCTGCATGGTTTGCCGGTCCTTACGAATCAAGCCCCGAAGTGTGCATCTGGCTTGCATTGTATCAAAACGGGCAATGGTCCCCTCCTTCAATTATCGCCGATGGAATCATAAACGATTCGCTGCGTTATGCCTGCTGGAACCCGGTATTATTCAGAAATAAAAAAGGAAAACTTTTTCTTTTTTATAAAGTCGGAAAATCGCCAAGAGACTGGTGGGGAATGATGAAATATTCTACCGATGACGGAAAAAGTTGGTCTGCACCAAAACAATTGCCCGATGGTTTTTTAGGCCCCATCAAAAACAAACCAATTCAACTTAAAAACGGCAACCTGCTTTATCCTTCCAGCACAGAAAGTAAAGATTTGCAACAATGGAAAATACATGTAGAAAAATCTGACGGCAATGCAAATCACTGGCAACATATTTCTATTAATTGCGACAGCTTTGCTGTTATTCAACCAAGCATCCTTATTCATCCAAACAATAAATTACAGTTGTTGTGCAGAAGCAAACAAAATTATATTGTACAATCATGGTCAACCGATAATGGAAAAACATGGCAACCGCTTAGCAAAACAAATTTGCAAAATCCCAATTCGGGTATCGATGCTGTTACACTTAAAAACGGGCTACAGCTTGTTGTGTACAACCCTTTACTGTCGGGTAAAGATTGGGTTAACGGAAGAAATAAATTAGCCGTTGCTGTTTCTTATAATGGTATTGATTGGAAAAATATTTATATACTCGAAGATTTGCCCGATGGCGAATTCAGTTATCCTGCTGTTATACAAACAAACAACGGATCAGTGCATATTGTTTACACATATAACCGCAAGAATATAAAACATGTTGTTTTAAAAATAGAGCAATCTGTAAAGCAATAATTATTTTGTAACAAGCTTTTGTAATTCTGTGCAACATTACCGGCGTCGCACTCTTCAACGTTCTGTTCTATGTGCAGCTTTTTATAACGCTCCGGTAAATTGTTTTAAAAAGCGAACATCATTTTGAGAATATAAACGCAGATCGTTCACACGATATTTCAATTGACAAATTCTTTCAACGCCCATACCAAAGGCGAAGCCGGTATATTTATTAGAATCGATTCCAAAATTTTCCAGCACTTTCGGATGCACCATACCGCTTCCTAAAATTTCTACCCAACCGGTGTGTTTGCAAACATTGCAACCATCACCACCGCATATCAAACAACTGATATCCATTTCGGCACTTGGTTCTGTAAATGGAAAATAAGACGGACGAAAACGAACTTTTGTATCCTTGCCAAACATTTCCTGTACAAAGAAATACAGTGTTTGTTTCAGATCGGCGAAGCTTACATTTTCATCAATGTATAAACCTTCTACCTGATGAAAAAAACAATGTGCTCTTGCACTGATGGTTTCGTTTCTGTAAACACGACCCGGACAAATTACACGTATGGGTGGTTTTTGTTTTTCCATTACACGTGCCTGCACGCTGCTGGTATGTGTACGTAACAACCATGCAGGATCTTGGTTGATGTAAAAAGTATCCTGCATATCGCGGGCAGGATGATCTTCGGGTAAATTCATTGCTCCGAAATTGTGCCAGTCATCTTCAATCTCCGGACCTTCGGCAACTGCAAAACCTAATCTTTTAAATATCGAAACAATTTGATTGCGGACAATACTTAAAGGATGGCGTGTGCCGAGTGCGATTGGATCTCCCGGTAAACTCCAGTCTATTAGTTCTGAGTCTTTAGTCTGGAGTCCGGAGTTATTTTCTGCGAGTGATTGAAATTTTGTTTCAACAAATAATTTAAACTCGTTTAATATTTGTCCGAATTCTTTTTTGCGTTCGTTGGGAACATTTTTCATTTCGCCCATGATGGTCTTCACCAAACCTTTTGTGCCCAACCATTTAATGCGAAAATTTTCTACCGCATCGGCTGTTGATGCTTCAAATGCACTGATCTCTTTCTTGTACGATTCTATCTGTTGTAACAACTGTTCCATGCGGCGAAGATAAAGCACAGATTTTAAATGATTAATTTAGGCTTAAATGGCAAAAAATAATGTCGTTTATTTTTTTAATGAATAGAAAGTTCAAGTTTTCTGTTCAACCCTTGTTCAATAAGCCGGTATAAAGTTGATAATTGAATATCGGCTCTGCCATTTTCAATTCTTGAGATATAGCTTTTTTTTGTTCCTGTTTTTTCAGCCATTTCGGCTTGTGTCATGTTTGCTTTTTCTCTTTCTTCTTTCAATAATTCACCTAAAATAAAAGTTTGTGCTTTCATTTCAAATTCAGAACGGGAAGCAGTTCCGCGAAGTCCGTATTTTTTATTTAAATGAGTATTCCACGAAACAACTTTATTTTTTGATTTTATTTTTTTCACCATTCAAAGGTAACGAATTAGTGAACTTGTGTAAAATAATTTTAAGGCAAGTAATGCAAGACACATGTTCGCCAACATATGTCAATGTGAAATATAAAACTAACAAGTTTGTGGTTTTTAGTATTACTTATTGTTCAGCAACGAACCAAACGTACAAGTGAGTGACACAACAGGTGATGCCACCTTAACTGTTGCCGGTTTCATAAAAATTACCCGAAACACAAGCTATTGCTTACATTTGCCACAGATGAAGTACGAAAACATGGAATACAACACAGCCAGAAATTATTTGAGTATGCGGGAATACGGCCGCCACATTCAGAAAATGGTGGAGTATGTGATGACAATCGAAGACCGCGATAAACGCAATCTGCAGGCAAGATCTATTATTGAATTGATGGGATTTTTAAATCCGCATTTGCGTAATGTGGATGATTTCAGACACATGTTATGGGATCATTTATTTTTTATCAGCGACTTTAAATTAGATATCGATAGTCCGTACCCTATTCCTCAAAAAGAAACTTATAAAGGCAAACCTGATCCCCTGCCTTATCCGCGCCGTTATCCTAAATATTCGCATTTGGGTAAAAACCTGGAAGTGGTAATTGAAAAAGCATTGAAAGAAGAAGACCCTGAAAAGAAAGCAGGCTTCGCACATTCCATTGCTTATTATATGAAGCTGGCTTACAGCAACTGGCACAAAGAACTGGTGCATGATGATACCATCAGAACAGAATTGAACAGCATCACCGGCGGACAATTGGAATTCAGCGCTACGCCGTATATCAAACATCGTAATCAGAATTTCGAAAGAGATGATTACGGCAGAACCAATACCGGTCGCCGCCAAAATTTTGGTGGAAGGGATAACCGTGGTGGTGGAAGAGATAATCGCAGTACAGGTGGCCGCGATAACAGAAGCGGCGGACGTGATAACAGATCCGGTGGCGGAAGAGATAACCGCAGTGGTGGTGGCTTTGATAACAGAGCAGGTGGTGGAAGAGATAATCGCAGTAGCGGTTTTAAGAAAAGATATTAACACGCAATCTCTGAAGGGACGTTTAAAATATTTTAAAGCATCGAAAAAAATCGGTGCTTTTTTTATTGTATCAGTTCAACATTCTAATATTATTTTTACAAAACAAGTTTTGATTTTATTTCTTCATCAACAAATATTTCATGAGCTCATTTGAAGTTATAGGCGGTAAAAAATTAAAAGGAGAAATCATTCCGCAGGGAGCAAAGAACGAAGCATTGCAAATTCTTTCTGCTGTTTTATTGACTGCAGAAAAAATTACAGTGAATAATATTCCCGATATCCTCGATGTGAATTTGTTGATCGAATTATTGCAGGACATGAATGTGAAAGTGAAAAGAATTGACAGGCATACCTGCACATTTCAGGCTGATGATGTGAATATAGATTACCTGGCATCTGATTCATTTCGTAATAAAAGCGGAAAGCTTCGTGGCGCTGTAATGCTTGCCGGTCCTATGTTAGCACGTTTTAAAAAAGCATACATCCCAAAACCCGGCGGCGATAAAATAGGCAGAAGAAGATTAGACACACACATAATCGGTTTCGAAAAACTGGGTGCAAAATTCGAATACGATGAAGTGCACGGATATTTTCAATTATCGTCTCCGCAATTAAAAGGAGCTTACATGTTGCTCGATGAGCCATCGGTAACAGGCACGGCAAACATAGTAATGGCGGCCGTTTTAGCCGAAGGCAAAACAACCATTTATAATGCGGCATGCGAACCTTATGTTCAGCAATTATGCAACATGCTCAACAACATGGGAGCAAAAATTAGCGGTGTGGGAAGTAATTTATTGGTGATTGAGGGTGTTGAAAAATTGCACAGCACATCACATACCATGTTGCCCGATATGATCGAAGTGGGCAGTTTCATTGGCCTTGCAGCGATGACACAAAGTGAGATCACCATTAAAAATGCTGGTGTTAAACATTTGGGGTTGATACCCGAAAAATTTCAGCAGCTTGGCATTGATTTTAAAATCAATGGCGATGATATTTATATTCCATCGCAGGAATTTTATGAAGTACAAAATTATTTGGATGGCGGCATCCTCACTATTTACGATCATCCGTGGCCGGGACTTACACCCGATCTGTTAAGCATCATTTTAGTGATTGCAACGCAGGCAAAAGGCAGTGTGCTCATTCATCAAAAAATGTTCGAGAGCAGGTTGTTTTTTGTAGATAAATTAATCGATATGGGTGCGCAAATCATTTTGTGCGATCCGCATCGTGCCACCGTAATTGGGTTGGGACGAAAAAATAATTTACGCGGCATCACCATGAGCAGCCCCGATATCCGCGCCGGTCAGGCTTTATTAATTGCCGCATTAAGTGCTGAAGGAAAAAGCACCATTCAAAATATTGAACAGATCGACAGAGGTTATCAATACATTGATGAGCGACTTAGCATTTTGGGGGCCGACATTAAAAGAGTATAAAAACAATCAACAAAACCTTCTTGCTTTTTCAGTGTTTCTTATGCCTTGTTTCTTGCCCCTTGCGTCTTGTTTCCTTCGTACCTGCTTGTAGTATAGTCCAAGGATAGTCCATGAAATCATGGACTATCCTTGGACTATTTACGGCAATGGTACGAATGGAACAGGAAGAAAAGGGTAAGCATAACATGGCTAACTTCTTTGCAAAGCATAATAAATATTATTGTTTTGGGTTTGTTATTTCACTAACTTTATAATGAAAGATTTTAAGGCTCCGGCATGATTGTTTTTCAGCAATAAAATCAAGTAAAATCATCGCAAAGAGATCTTAAAATCAATGGGTTAAAAGTACCGGGAATAAAAGATGATAGGTGTAATCTTTTATTTAAAAATTTATTTAATAATTTTTAAATTAAAATGTATGAACCTGAACGATGTTGAAATATTGCTGGTTGAGGATAATGATACCGATGCCGAGCTTATCAAGTTTTCCCTGGAAAAAAATAACATGGCAAAAAATCTGGTGCGCTTAAAAGATGGTGAAGATGCATTGGAATTTATTTTTGCTACAGGCAAGTTTGAAGACGCCAGAGATATTACCTGCCCGCCTAAATTAATTTTACTCGATATCGGAATGCCTAAAGTAAATGGTTTGGAAGTGCTGCAAAGAATTAAATGTATGCCGCTTACCAGAGCTATTCCTGTCGTAATTCTTACCAGTTCAAAAGAAGATCACGATGTTCAGCAATGCTATAACCTGGGTGGCAACAGTTATGTGGTAAAGCCCGTAAATTTTAAAGAATTCTCCGACACAATAAGAGAGATCGCATATTACTGGTTATTTGTAAATCAGCCTGTCTCTTTGGAAAAAGTGTATTTGATATAGAAGCAATGATCAATTGTTTTTAATGCAGTTGATAGTTATAAAATATTTCTTCTGCTTCATTAGAAACATCATTCAAAATATGATTGTGTGATTTTGTTTATTGTATGACCGATATCATTTGAATGAGAAAAGTGGCTGAATATCTTTATTACTAATATTTTTCTTTCTGCTAATACATCTTCATCTGCTTATTATGAAGAAGAATAATGAAAATAGTTTTTTAACTGATAACACTGATCAAGACACTAAAAGAACTGTCGCTCCCGGCAGTAATTCAGTATCAGAAATATTTAAAAACGACAATGATCCTGAGACGGTACGTAAAAAAAATTGGATCGCTTTTGTAATTCTCATACTTGCACTTATTCTAACAGTTGTTGCAGTTTTGTATGTTCAACGCGATGTTGATAAAACTGCTAAACAAGAATTCGCTTCGGTCTGTAATGAAATAGAACTTAAAATATCTGACCGCCTTCATGCACATGCACAACTTTTACGAAGCAGTTCTGCCCTTTTTAGTGCATCCGATACTGTAAGTCGCAAGGAATGGAAAAACTTTATTGAGGCTTCAAGAATTTATAAGAATTTACCCGGCATACAAGGCGTAGGCTTTTCACTGATCATACCTAAAAATCAATTACAACAGCACATTCAAAATATTCGAAAACAGGGATACCCCAATTATTCAGTTTATCCTGCAGGCGACAGGGCTGTTTATTCTTCCATTATTTATCTGGAACCTTTTTCGGGTCGTAATCTTCGGGCTTTCGGTTACGACATGCTCACTGAGCCGGTTCGAAGAAAAGCAATGGAGCGGTCGCGTGATGCCAATCTTTCAACACTTTCAGGAAAAGTACTTTTGGTACAGGAAACAAAAGAAGATATACAGCCGGGTACTTTAATGTATGTGCCGGTTTATCGAAATGAAATGCCCCTGACTACTGTAGAGCAACGCAGGGCAGCTATATTGGGTTGGGTGTATAGTCCATACCGAATGACCGATTTAATGAAGGGCATTTTGGACCGTTGGGATGCTATTGAGAAAGATAGAATTCATCTGCAGGTATATGATGATAGTCTTTCGGCTGGTTCTTTGTTGTATGACAGTCAAAAAAATGATTCTCTGTATAATAACTCTTCTCATTATCAAACGCTTTCCCGGCCTGTTGAGTTTAACGGAAAGAAATGGGTTTTGCTTTTTGCCCGACATAATAATCCAATACCTCTTTTTCAGAGCAGAGCGATTTTTGTATTAATAGGTGGTACTTTATTAAGTTTATTACTGTTTTTGTTATCCATCTCATTAATAAACACCAGGCGCAGGGCCTTACAAATTGCTAAACAATTGACAGTAGAGTTAAAAGAAAATGCTGAAAAGTATAAAAGTTTATCAGCTTTGCTGGAATCAATTATCGACCATGTTCCCGGATTATTTTTTTATAAAGACAGGAAAAATAATTTTATTCGTGTAAACAGGTTTATTGCACAGGCCCATGGAAAAAGGAAAGAAGAAATAGAAGGAAAAAGTCTTTATGATCTGTATCCAAAAGAAGATGCTGAAAAATATTATCAGGATGATTTAGCGGTGATAAATTCGGGTGCTGCCAAATTGAATATTCAGGAAAATTGGGGGGCAAACGGAAATAATAAATGGGTTGAGACAAATAAGATCCCATTTGTAAATGCTACCGGCGAGATCATTGGCATTATCGGAATATCATTTGATATCACTGAACGCAAGAAAGTAGAATTAGAGCGGGAACAATTTTTTAAGTTCTTCAATATCACTTCAGCTATAATGGTGATCGCCGATCCAAACGGTTGTTTTAAAAAAATAAACCCCGCTTGTTTAAACCTACTTGGATATTCGGAA
>JAGWPQ010000038.1 GCA_028877045.1 Bacteroidota bacterium
CCGCAATCCATTCCAACCGATTTCATAAATGTTTTCCCTACAGAAATTCCTCCATAATTGCCCAACAATCGTATCATATCGATAGATTGTTGCTGCAAGTTTCGAGCTGTTATAAGGTCCATTTTATCAAATGCATCGATCATTTTATGATATAATGGTGCTGCATAATTAAATGTACTGCCGACAGCTCCCTTGGCACCTAATACTAATGCAGCCAACATGTTTTCATCACGACCCCACAACATATCATATTTGCCTTCTCTAAAATGAAGACAAGAAAGATAGTCCATAAAATCTTCGTGAGTATATTTCACTCCAGCAAAATTGGGCATTTTGCCATCTATAGCTTTCAACAATTTGAGCATTTCAAATTGAACACCATTTAATACAGGAATATGATAATAATAGAACGGCATATCAGGTACTACATTTCCTATTTCGATACAGCATTTTGCAAGCATTTCAACAGATGCAGGTTTAAAATAAAATGGTGCAGTAAAAGAAACAGCATATAAACCAATAGACTTTGCGTGCTTTGCTAAATCTTTGCAATCAGCAATACTTGTACCTCCCAAAAGAGCCATCACCTTAAAGTCAGTGTCATCTCGAGTACAAAATGCCCAAGCTTCTGCGACCTCTTTTTTTTCATTTAATGTAAGCGATACTCCTTCACCTGTAGAACCACAAATAAATGCACCTTTAACACCATTATGTTTCAAAAATTGATAGTATGATGAAATAATATCCAAGTTTAAACTTCCATTATTGTTCATTGGCGTAAACGGTGCTGCTATTAAACCGCTTAAATGTTGTATTTCCATTTGAATTATATTTTATGATTAAATACAAAATTATTATTATGCTAAAAATTTATTAATTTTTCTTAATTAACAGGAATCAAGCCATATTTAAATGCAGTAAATTTTATTGTATTATAATTATCAGCTTCGTACATAATACCTAAATGCCCAGATGGTAGAATGACAATATCGGAATAAGCAGAAAAACCAGTGTCAACTAATATTGGATTTGTCCAAGTCTTACCCTGATCGAAGCTTTGGCGTACACCTAATGCAGATCGATCTTTAATTGACGTAGGGTTACAGAACAACAATACCTGCTGACCAGAATCGTTTGTATAATTTAGCATAGAACCTTCACATATAGGTTCGGGTAAATAATGGTTAAATGCTGTTTGCCAGATCGTAGTGGTATTAAGATTTCCGATACTATCATAAGATAAAATGCGATAGTTACCTGGCAAATATTGATTCCTTGAGTTTAAAAGAACACCGCCGCCTTTTAATTCTGCTGCCGTTGTTTCATCTGACTGCAAACCAACATCGGGAGAAAGCTGAAATGTTTTACAATGATTGTCGGAATAAAAAACAGCTGCATAATTTGTTTTATTATTGTAAATACCGTGGTTAATTGGCACTACTATTCGGCCTGAATGTATTCCTTGAGTAAGTTGCAGTGCATGTCCCGGACCTGTTGCATAAGCTGTCCATTTAAGAGAATCTATATAGAGTGGATTGTAATTAGGTTGATACGGATGATGTACCAGTAAAGTAATATTAACGGGTGGTGACCAAGTGTTGCCATTATCCGAACTAGCAACATAGAATACTTCACGAACACCATTCAAATTAGTGACATTGGCTTGAGTATTGTTTCCCGTGCAATAAAAAAGAAATATCCTTCCTTTCGGGAAAGCAGGATCTGTGTAATCTACAACCGGCGATGCATTACCTGCTTGAAGATTTCCATTCTGAGCAATCATTATAGAAGCACTCCAAGTTTTACCGTTATCTGTACTTTTCTTTACTAATATTTTCACATTCCCAAAATCCGCAGAACTATTTACACGTCCTTCAATAAAAGCTAATAAACTTCCTTCAGGTGTCTTAATAATAGCTGGAATTCTATAAGTATTATATCCTCCATCTCCACTGGCAAATAACTGAGTCGAAAAAGATAAAGAATCTTGTGTCAACAAAGGGTTGCTTGTAATTTGAGGTGGTGTTCCTTTAGTGCATGTCCAAAAGAAAATGGAACTAATCAAGTATAATATCATACTGTAAAATGAATTTTTTATCATGCTTTTACCAGTTGTATCAAGTCTATCAAACAAATCTAAATTTCGATAAAGCCGGAAGCTAAATTTACTTCCGGCCTAACTAGTATGAGAACCCAGCTGCAGGGAATCATTTTATTTTATTAATACCCCGGTGTTTGGGTGTATAATGGATCCCCATTTAACATAGATAATGAAATTGGTAATTCTAATGTTGGACCTTTCCCTGAAGTAACACTAGTAAGAGATAAATAAGTGGGGTTTACATAATTATATACCCATTGGTCACCACATCTCCTTAAGGCCCACCAACGTTTTCCTTCTCCAATTTCTTCTCTTAATTGTTC
>JAGWPQ010000331.1 GCA_028877045.1 Bacteroidota bacterium
GTTAACCCTGCATGCGATGCACAAATCTTTACATTCTTATCGCTGTAAGCAACACTTTGTCGAATCTGATCGTACACACGACCGGTACTGAAATTTGCAAATGTTGTAGTGTATGGAATTTTACCACCAATGGTTAATCCTGCTGCAATACCGATCATGTTAGCTTCGGCAATACCGCATTGAATAAAACGTTCAGGAATATCTTTTATATACGGTCCCAGTTTAAAAGAGCCGGCAAGATCGGCAGTAAGCACAACCACATTTTCGTTTTCTTTTCCAATTTCATAGATGCCTTCGCCAAAACCACCACGTGTTTCTTTCTCGTTCAGCACCTGAATGTCTTTCAGTTTCATAATGTATAATTGATAATAAAAAAGTGTTGCAAAGTAAAGGAAAACGAACGAGTATTTTAAACTGAATATTAATTACCAGCTTGCGTGATTTTATGTAATAAGCATCTATATTTCATGGCATCGCCTGTTGCCACGCTCATTTCAAGGTTCCATTTTCATGGCAACATTTTTTATTTACACCAAATTGTATTTATACAAGTTCAGCAAAGAACAAAGCGTACAAGTCCTGATAAAATCGGGATGCCGATACAATCGGCAAGATGCGGCACCGATAATGTTGCCATGAAAAACAGGAATTCATTACAAAAAAATTATGTAGGAACCACTTCAAGGTCTTTTACATTTCCTGTTCGTTTTAAAACACCCCACGATTGCAATTCGCCTTTGATGGCTCTGCGGTAAGAACGGAAAAGAACAATCATCATCAGCCATCTGTAAATTAATCTTTGCGGAATAAGCCAGAATAATTTCCATGGCTTTTCTTTTTCAAAAAAGAATGCCAGACCAGCAATTAATGTATCGATCAATAAAAAGACAAGATAATATTTTCCAATTTTAGCTCTGCTATCGCTAAACAAACCAACGAACATAAAAAAGTCACCCACCGGACTTATTAATGGAATGATGTATTTAAACATTAGAATATCGGGCAACGCAATCCAGCCCAAAGCTTTATACTTGTTGACAAATAAAGCGTCTTTATGTTTCCAGAAAGTTTGCATCACGCCAAATGTCCAGCGGAAACGCTGCCTAAAAAATTGTTTCAATGTTTCAGGTGCTTCGGTAAAAGCTTTTGCTTTTGGTTCGTTGGCAACAATATAACCGGCTCTTAAAATTCGGATAGTGATATCACAATCTTCGGCAAGCGTATCAGTAGTAAATCCGCCTGCATTTATTATGGCTTCTTTTTTAAATGCACCAATGGCGCCGGGAATAACAGTTATTGCATTTGGGTAAGCAAAACCCTTCCTGTCAAAATTTTGACTGGTAGTATATTCAATGCTTTGCCATCTTGTTAACACGTTTACCAGATTGCCCACTTTAACCGAACCTGCAACAGCACCAACATTTTCATCCGAAAAATTTTTCATCAATTCGCTCACAGCATCGGGCAATAGTTTTGTATCAGCATCAATACACACCACATAATCCGCTGATGTTTTTGCAATACCGTAGTTCAGTGCAGACGCCTTACCACCATTGGGTTTGGTGAATATTTTTATTTTAGGATTATTTTCGAAAGCAGCTTTTACTATTTCAAAAGTTTTATCGGTGCTGCCATCGTCAACAAAAATAATATCGAAGAAAGGATAATCACAAAGCAAAAGATTTTCGAGGGAACTAACTGCATTTACTTCTTCGTTATATGCAGGAACAATAATAGAAACCTGCTGCAGGTTTTCTAAATGTGTCGTTGTGCTTAATTTTTCTTTTTTTCTTTGTTTAAATGCAAAGTATCCAAGAATCAATATCCGAACGGCTCCTAAAAAAAGAAATACTAAAAAAAGTGCATACAAAAAATGACTGAGTAGATAACCTGACTCAGCAACTAAGAAATTAAATCGTAACAAGGTATATCCCTTGCCACCTTCAACAGCCGGCATCATTTCTTCGGGCTTTTTGTTTAACAATGTTGCTATAGTTACAAATTCATATCCTTTGTTTTGAAAATAACGAATGATTTTCCCAGTTGCTTCAACAGTTGCTTTTCTGTTTCCGCCGGCATCGTGCAACAAAATAATATTCGCACTATCATCATTCAATAAATGATTATTATAGATATTTATAACTCTGTTAAAAATTGTGTCGGAATTAAAATTTGGAATTTCTCCCTGTTCCCAATCTTCGGGATCAATGCTTTCGCCGATAGTAATATAATTTCTTGTACGGCTTAATGCAACGGGAACCATTTCTTCCGCTTTTTCAGGATCGCTATCGGCATTATACGGTGCCCTGAACATAATAGTGCTTCGGCCAATTAAACATTCTATCAGCAAACGTGTGGCATCAATCTCAAGCAGCGCACGGTTTTTACTTACTTCTGCCATATTGGGATGCGTGAAAGTATGGTTACCGATTTCGTGGCCTTCTCTGAAAATCCTTTTTACCAACGGGATATTATTTTCGGCTTCAAGACCAACCAAAAAAAACACGGCAGGCACATGATAAAATGCAAGCGTGTCTAAAATTTGTTTGGTATACACCGGATCAGGGCCATCATCGTAAGTAAGCACTAATTTTTTATCGGTTCGTTTGCCAAATCTTTTTACAACATAAGTTGAAGGAAGTGTATCGTAAGTTTCTTCGCTGATCAGCATTTCATCCCTGTTCACTTCGGGTGTGATATGACCGTTTTTTGGAGTAGAAAGTAAATCGAGTACTTCACCATCACCAATAAAATCGGGAGTACCGATACTTGTAACGGAACTGAATTCATCGAAGTTAAATTTTTGTAATGCGTCTTTTGTCATCGGGAGATTATAAAAATCCCAAAGACGATTATCCTCACTGCCTAATCTCCACACGGCTGTTCCTGCCAATCCATATTCGGTAGCAAAACGAATGCTGTTAAAATTAGTAGCGGCATCGGTAAAATGAACTTCATGTATCGAATCTTTACCATCGTAATATTTATAATTAAGATTGTACGTGTCGTTATCGAAATTAATGACCGCATCGCTTTCTCTTGCTGTTGTTAATGCTTCCTGATAAGTTATGGGAACAGTTGTTCCTTTCTTTTCCCAGTCATACCCGAATGCAGCAATATTCAAAACTATTTTTGAAGGAGATACCTTTTTTGCTAATCTGTCAACTGCTGCTTCAATCCATTTCTGACTGCAAACGGGTCCGGGCTTAGTGCTTTCCGAATGCTGATCGTATGCCATCAAAAAAATATAGTCATTGTATTTTGCAAGTTCCTTGTAATTATAATCTTCGTTGAATGGCGAAACATTTTGTGTAACTAAAAATCCTTTGTCGTGTAAAACGGTGTAGAGATTTTTTTCGAAATTAGTGAGCACTTCATTATTTTTTTCATCTAACTCTTCGAAGTCAACATTGATACCGGCAAAATTGTATGCTGTAAGAAGCTTGGCAACATCATCAATTAACCTTTTGGTCTTGGCAGGATTATTCAGGATCCGATGTAATGCAGCGCCATTGAATTTTGCGCCATAGCTGTTAGAAAGCATCGGCATTACTTTAATACCCGACGCTTTTATAAGGTCGAAGGCACGCTGATCCATATTGGTAAAAAGAGTATCAGCCTTGGGATCGATAAAAAACCATTCGGGTAAAATAAGATTGACCTTAGAAATATTCTTGCGAAGTGAAAAGAAAGATTGATTATCCCATGCTACATAGAATGCAGCACGAATACCCAGCGAATCGCTGAAATAAGATGAATTGGAAAGATCGAGTATCTGATTGTTTTGTCCTACGCCTTTTCCTTTTGCCCATCTTTTTTCAATAGCTTGCCTAAAACCGCGGTATTGTTTACCCATCGCACTTTCACGGTAAGGTGGAACAGAATCTGTTAAAACTTTTTTAATGGCTTTGCCCTCCAACGGAATTTCCGGATTTTTCATACTGGCAAAAGCGATATAAATAATTACGCCGGCAAGTGCAATTAATACAAGAAATACCCTGGCAGCCCATTTAACTCTTTGCCAACGTGTTGGATTATTAGTTTGAAATATTTGTGACGAGCTGGTATCCATACTATAAAATATTTGCAATATCTATGCACATATTTTTATGCAAAATAAATAATGCCATTTTAAAATTTTTGTGAAAATAAAAATACTTTTAACGTTTAGTTCAATTGCGATGCCAAACATAAAACAGTTTTTGCAACAATACTTTCGAATTAGTTTTTCGTTTCTTGTTACCCTTCTGCTGATAAGGGTTTATGAATATTTTACTGTTGCAGCCAAATTCTTTATCCCTCATTCTTACAGTTTTGAAATTTGGGGTTTGTTTTATGATGCCTGGACATGGCTGATCTATTGTTTTGTTTTTCTTTTTATTTTTTTACCCATTTGCTTTATCAATCTTCATTTTGCAAAAGCGTTCTTTCATACAATCAATATTATTATTCTTATCCTTTACATTTCACTGATCATTGTTTTTTCGGAACGCAACATACCATTTGATCACGAATTTTTTACACGAAGCATTAAAGATTCTTTTCTTACTTCAAAACAAATGATGACAAGCGGATTTATTTTTTATCTGCCTTTTTTATTTTATATCTTTTTCTATCTTTTTATTTATTACCGCATCATAAAAAAAATAAATTTTCAATCGCGGTTTGTAGTGATACTGCTGATGATTTCTTTTTTATCAACTGGTTTTATAAAATATGCATCACCTTCTGAAAATTTGTTTCAGCAAAAATCGTCTTATTATCTTGTATGTAATAAGTTAAATTATTGGTTAAACAACAGCTATCAGTATTTTGAAGCTTTACGCAATAACAATGCATTAACATCCGAAGAATTAGAACTTGAAGAAGAGTTTTATCAAAAAAATCAACCTTTTCAATTTACAGATAAAGAATATCCTTTGCTTCATTTGGATGAAAGCAAAGATGTTCTGGGCGATTTTTTTAATTTCAATAAAACAACTCCCAATATCGTATTGCTTGTTGTAGAAGGTTTATCACGCGATTTCAGCGGGCCAAATGCTTATGCAGGAAGCTTTACACCGTTTCTCGATTCGTTATCGAACAATAGTTTATACTGGGATAATTTTTTAAGTACCGCACCTGGTACATTTGCTGCACATCCCGCAATTGAAGGTTCATTGCCATACAGCAGTAAAGGTTTTTCGTTGATGAATGTTTTGCCCGAACATTTATCGTTAATTAAAATCCTTCGTCAAAATGGATACTGGACAAATTTCATGATCGGCTTTAATACCGATTTTGATAATATGGGAGGATTCATCAGATTGCAGGGAACTGATTTTGTTTTGTCGAAATATCCCGCAAAATATAAAGAGATGGGTATTGGTCCCGAAGGTTGGTCGATGGGTTATCCCGACGATGCTTTGTACAGCCGAAGTTTTGAGGTGATGGATTCGTTACACAAATCTCCTTACTTAAATATTTATCATACCGGCACCACGCACATGCCTTATTTGTTTGCACAAAAACCTTTGTACGAAAAATTGTTTCAGAAGAAAATAAAAACAATGAATGCTGCTCCGGCAATGAAAAGAACGCTGATCAAATGCAAAGACGTTTTGGAAACTTATATGTTTTCGGATGACTGCATCAGAAAGTTCTTTGCAGATTATTCGAAACGCAAAGAATATAACAACACTATTTTCATTATCACCGGCGATCATCATATCGGTTCTTTTCCTGCAACATGTGATATTGATTCATATCATATCCCTTTAATTATTTATTCGCCCATGTTGAAGCAGCCAAAGAAATTTCATTCAGTCAATTCGCATAATAATCTGGCACCAACTATTACTGCGCTTTTATTTCATCATTTTAATTTCCCCTATCAACCCAAAGATGTGCATTGGCTGGGCGATGTACTTGATACCTGCACATCATTCAGAAATATTCACAGCATGGCATTCATGTCGTGGAGCCGGGCTATTGAAGATTATATTTATAAAGATTATTTTGTTTCGGGAAATCAATTATACAAACTCACGCCCGATCTTTTGGAAGAGCCGTACAAAAACGATTCGCTTAAAAATTTTATCATTAAACTGAGAGAAAATTTTAAACGCATCAACACCTATGTTTGCGACAGTAACAAAATTTTTCCTCCTCAGGAAATGGTTGTGAATGATGAGAAGCAATTGCTGTTAGATTTCAGCGATACCGCATCGAAAACAATTTATGCATACAGTTCGGATACCAGTTTGATGAAAGATTTCAGGATACCGCAGGTATATAAATATTTGTATGTTGAAATATCGGCCGATATTAATCTGCCTTCACCCAAAGTAGATTATCATCCTTCAATGCGGTTGGCATTGGTAGACAGAACACAAACCGATGATAATTTTTTATATTGGGCAATGAGGGAACTTTCGGCTATTTCGAAATACGAATTCATTCCTCAGCAATGGAATGCCATTTCCACAAAAGACATGTTTACTTTAGATGATTACCAAAAAGATAAAGGCCTTGCTTTTAATCTGGGGATATGGACCGATAAGCTCCCCATCAATTTTAAGATGAGGAACCTGAGAGTAAAGATCTACGGCGTTAAAGAAAAAAATTATTGATATTCTTGAAGCAAATTTTTTAAAACAGTTAATGCACAACCACCAGGGTTAAAATGATTTAATTTACACCACCTCGCAATATTCAATTGTGGATTATTGTTATACGCATTTTTTATATTAATTAAAATATTTTGAGGAATACTTTTCTTTTGTGTACCTATAAATTGAAAATTTCCATTTGCCATCCATCTTGAGAAAAGATATCGCCTTCTTCCGAAATGGAGTGGAATAGGTTGCCTTGGTAAGTTGAAATGCTGTATTAAAAAATTCAAAAATTGCTGCCCATTCATAACAAAATGAATTATTATAGCAAAAAATTAATTTTCGAACGACGAATAAAAATAAGGTGTCTTTGCTTCAAACTCGGCACTGCAGGTATCAACCATTTTATACACTCTTGTAATACCTAATGCTTTTCGTTTTTCGTACACCTGTTCATCTGAACAATCGCCGTGAACGATCTTTGCGATCTGATCATCACTAAAACCATTCTTCTTTGCTTCTTTTAATAACTCGGTTGGTAAAGTATCGATCGAATGCTTTGCAATTTCTTTTTCTATGTTGCAGATGATCTGTATTTGATGAACAAACCATTTATCAATTCCCGTTACCTGCGAAATTGTTTTTACGGTAACACCCTGCATCAGTGCATCTTTGATGCGGAAGATGCGATCCCATTTTGGTATTTTAATATACTCAACAATTTCTTCACTCTTCATTAAGTTCTTGCCATAATAACCTAATCCAACAGCATCGTTCTCCAAACTCTGACAAGCTTTTTGAATAGCTTCGGTAAAACTTCTGCCGATACTCATCACTTCACCAACACTTTTCATCTGCAATCCCAAAGTATCGTTGGCACCTTTGAATTTATCAAAATTCCAACGCGGCATTTTTACAATCACATAATCAAGTGCCGGTTCAAAATATGCCGATGTTGTTTTTGTGATTTGATTTTTTAATTCATCGAGCGAATAACCGATTGCCAGCTTAGCTGCAATTTTTGCAATAGGATAACCTGTTGCTTTTGATGCCAACGCAGATGAACGGCTAACACGCGGATTAATTTCTACAGCAATCAATTCTTCTGTTTCTGGATTTTGTGCAAACTGAACATTACAGCCGCCTGCAAAATTTCCAAGCGAACGCATCATCAATATTGCCTGATTGCGCATGTCCTGAAACGATGTATCGCTCAATGTCATTGCCGGTGCAACCGTAATACTATCGCCGGTATGAATGCCCATCGGATCTAAGTTCTCAACCGTACAAATGATAACAACATTATCATTCTTATCACGCAATAATTCTAATTCATATTCTTTCCAGCCCAGCACCGCCTTTTCTACCAGCACTTCGTGAATGGGTGAAGCTTTTAATCCTCTTTCCAGGGCGCTGTCTAATTCTTCTTTGTTATGAACAAAGCTTCCGCCTGTTCCGCCCAAAGTAAATGAAGGACGAATCACCAATGGGAATCCGATTTCCTGCGCAAATTCTTTTCCTTCCAAAAAGCTATTCGCAACATGGCTTGGTGCCACCTTAACACCGATCTTGAACATTAACTGGCGAAATTTTTCTCTGTCCTCCGCAGTATCAATCGCAGCAACATCAACACCAATCAATTTAACATTATATTTTACCCAAACACCTAATTCTTCTGCTTCTTTACAAAGGTTCAATGCAGTTTGGCCGCCCATCGTCGGCAATACGGCATCTATCTGATTTTCTTCCAATATTTGCTCAATACTTTCAACGTTCAATGGCAATAAATAAACCTTATCAGCCATCATCGGATCGGTCATGATGGTGGCAGGATTGCTGTTTATCAGAATTACTTTTATTCCCTCCTCACGCAAACTGCGTGCAGCTTGAGAACCGGAATAATCGAATTCACAGGCCTGCCCGATAATAATTGGGCCGGAGCCGATAATAAGTACAGATTTGATGGAATTGTCTATTGGCATGATTTTACAAATTGTGCAAATGTAAGGTTGTGACAGGAAATCAGCAGTTAATTTTTAAAATTAACTTGCACCCGTTCATTACAATCAACCAACCGGAATTTCTGTTGTTTGTTTTGAGATAATTAATTATAAAATATGACTGAATTAAAAGAAGGGATAAAAGCGCCTTTATTCAAAGGCCTTGATCAAAACGGCAATACCATTTCTTTAAAAGATTTTATCGGAAAGAAAATTGTTTTGTATTTCTATCCGCACGATGATACACCAACCTGCACCAACCAGGCCTGCAACCTCAGGGATAATTATTCTTTGTTATTAAAAACCGGATTTACAATCATTGGCATCAGTACCGATGAAGTGAAGAAGCATAAAAAATTTGAAACAAAATATAATCTGCCCTTTACTTTAATTGCCGATGTTGATAATAGCATTGCAGAAAAATATGATGTCTGGAAATTAAAAAAATTCATGGGCCGCGAATTCATTGGCATGCACCGCACCACTTTCTTAATTGATGAAACAGGAAAGATCAAAAAAATAATTCTCAAGCCTGATACAAAAGACCACGCCAATCAAATTTTGAGAATTTGGGACGAGAAGTAGTCGGTGATTTTACTATTATCTGTGGTGTTTATAACCACAAATTAATTGTGTTATTTGCTATTTTGATTTGTTGCAATCAGGGATAGTTTTGGACCATTGAAAAACTACATCATTTCCAATGCGCAAACAGATCCCATATAATGAAAGTGACCGTTTAAAAGAATTATATGGATTAAGAATACTTGATGAGCAATCAGAACAGGAGTTTAATGATGTAGTAGAATTGGCTTCACAAATTTGCAATGTTCCTGTTTCTTTAATTTCATTATTAGAAGTAAACCGCCAGTGGTTTAAAGCCGCCAAAGGTTTGGATATTAAAGAAACACCACACGAAATAGCATTTTGTTCCTACGGCATTTCTGAAGAAGATGGTTTCTTCGAAATTACAGATACACTATACGATGCAAGGTTCAATCTCAACGATGCTGCTGCATCCGAATCTCATCTTCGTTATTATGCAGGCACACCTTTGGTTACAAGCCGCGGCTTCAAGGTTGGTACATTATGCGTTGCCGATGTAAAACCCAACCGTTTAAATGCACACCAGATATTTGCTTTAAAAGTATTGAGTCAGCAGGTAACAAAAATGATCGAATTAAAACTTGCCAATAATAAAGTAGAAAATCAAAATCAACATTTACAACACGAAAACGAAATGCAGCAATTAATGCTTTCCATTATTGCGCATGATGTTCGTAATCCGATTGCCGCTATTAAAGGCGTGATGGACTTTGTTGCCACCAACAATATACCCGAAGCCGATAAACAAAAACTTACCGGCATGTATGCCGAACAGTTAGATGTAACACTTGATCTGTTAAATAATTTGGTTGACTGGAGTAAGATGCAAATCACAAGGAATGAAATGATGCTGCAGAATTTAAACCTCTTTGAAACAGCCGAAGCTTTATTAAAGCAATTTCAATTAAGTGCTAGGTTTAAAAATAATTCATTGATCAATCTGGTTGAAAAAGATTTGTATCTGCACACCGATAATAACATGCTCCGTTTTATTATACGCAACTTAATTGCCAATGCAAATAAGTACACCGAAAACGGCAGCATTACTTTATATGCCCACAGCGAAAAAGATAAGATTGTTTTTACGGTAAGCGATACCGGCATTGGTATGTCGAAAGAAAAAGTCAAAAATCTTTTCAATAAAACAATTGTCGAAAGTACCCCTGGCACCAATTCCGAAAAAGGAAGCGGTCTTGGTTTAATTCTTACAAAAGGATTCATCGATTGTTTAAATGGTAAGGTAGAAGTAGAAAGTGAAGAAGGAAAAGGCACAACCGTCTATTTATATTTTAACAGGTAATAATCATAAGCAGTTAGTTTTTTAATTTAAAATATCTCTTTTCTAAGAGATATTTTTTTGTAGCAAGCTTTAGCTTTTCATGGCATCTTCGTTGTGTCACTCACTTGTACGTTCGGTACTTTATTCTTCAAAAAATTATTTAAGGAATCACTTCAAACAACATTACCTGCGTTTTTTCAAATAGCATAAAATTATTATCGGCAATAAAAATTAAACTTTTATGTCCGTTGGGAAGATCAGGACCAAAAGTCACGCCTTCAATATTATCAGTATATATTTTCAGATCATCCATATTCAACAATAGTTTTTTTGCAACAGGATGCGCGGCCGGGTTTTCTTTCAACGATTTTGTATTGATGACATTTGTTGCACCATTCAAATCGGCTAAAAAAACTTTAATGGTGCAGGGCAAACGTCCGGTTGAAAAAGAACGTTCGATAACCAATAATTTATTTTCACTAACAGATAAAATATCAGGGATACCATTGATCTTAAAAGCATTTTCAGGAACAGCGGGATAAGCCACCGGCTCTAACTCGTAGGCATATTGTGCAATATTTTTTTTAGTGACAACATCATATTTAAACAATCTTATCCATGCATTATTTTTTTGTACATCAGCTCTTGGCCCGTCTTCGTACAAAGGTTCTTCCATGTTTACAAACATGGTTTTAAAATGATCTGCAAATGTCAATCCTTCCAGTGTTCCGTTTTGACGCGGGCCTTTTTCTGTTGCGTGCATCAATAAATTTTCAGGCAAAGGAAAAGTATCAATATATTTTCCATTGGGATGAATGATTGTGATAGCAGGGTTTTCTAAAACAGTATCTTTTGCTTTTACAATCCTTTCGCCTTCACTTGTCCAGAACATTTGTTTGGTGATTGGATCATAGCGCAATGCTTCGGGATCGGGCGTGTGCGCTGCATCTTGTTTTGAATTGGGATACGGTTTATTAGCAGCATTTAAAAAAGTGGTTACATCAACAAATACAATCGTATCGATTTTCTTATTGTTAAAAATAATTTTTGCAGAATAATATCTGGCAGGATTAATGGCCGAACGATCATCACTGATCATGTAATACAATTTCTTTTCTTTATCATAATCAATGCCTGATAAACCGCCAACCGTTGTTCCTTTAAAAGAATAATTATGCGGCACTTCATAATCGCCGATGAATTTTAATTTACTGATCGAAATGTTTTGCGCAACCGCGATATAGCAAACAAAACAACTTATAAAAACTGTTGTAAGAATGTTCCTGAAAAAAGATTTCATTGCAAAAATTTGAGCAATAAATATACAGAACAAATGCTGCGGAAATTATAATGTTCCAAGCGCAAATTGTAAATAAAATGTTTTGCAGTACATTAGATATTTTAATTCTTCTTCGTCATAAAAAACAAAACCCGTTTATGAAAATAACTACCATAGCATTTGTACTATTATTTGTAAGCCTTGCGGCGCAAGCACAATACAGCAAAGATGTTTTAATAGAACCTGTAATAAAAACCGATACAACTTCAATCGGACAAAAAATTATTTATCCCAATTTTTTAAATGATGAAGTAACCATTTTAAAAGTTACCATTCCGCCGGGCAAATCCACCGGATGGCATAAACATTTGTTTCCCGTGTTTGCTTATGTGATGAAAGGAACATTAACCGTAGCCATTGAAAATAATAAAACAATGCAATTGCACGAAGGGTCTTCGTTTGCCGAAGTAATTAATACATTTCATAACGGCAGCAACAACGAAAAAGAAAATGTTGTGTTGATTGCATTCTATATGGGCGAAAAGGGAAAACCCTTAACTGTTTTTAAAGACTCAACTCCATCGCATTAAAGAAATAAAAAAAACTGCGAAAATTATTCGCAGCTTTTTATTTTAATTCTTGTTGCCAAAAGTTTTGTTGTACAAGAGTGCGACGCAACGAAGATGCCATGAAAAACATCTGTTGGTATCCTAAAAAATTTTTACTTCTTTGCTGTTTCCTGTAAATAGTCGGCTAATTTATTTATCGCTGCAGCATCAATATTAATTTGCTCCTGCGCTTCTTTCCAGTTACGTTGCTCGATGGCTTCGCGAATGCCCGGCATTGTTTTAACGCCATAACCGGTATAAAATCCCGGCGCATAAATGGTGTGTTTGAACCAGGGCCTGCGTGGCAATCCGTTTACCGAAAGCAATTGCTGTTCGGCCTGATACAATGCTTTGTTCAGTGCATCATGATCGGTTGTGGATGCAAGAGATTTTTTCCATGTTTCATTTAATTGACTGGTACTTTTTTCTAATGCACCCATTGCATTTTGTAAAGGAGAAAAATCTAAGAATGGCACTTCATCTTTTGCAACAGGTAATTCTAATTTTTTAGTTGGATCGGCAGCAAGTGCATACTGTTTTGTTTTAATCAGCTCATTTTCTGTTGCAGTGCTTTCACGCATCTGATCGGTTAATGCAGACAAGTCTGTAACATAACCATTGATCGTTTTGTACAAACTTCTGAAATCGAATGGCAACACATCTGCATCGGCCAAACGCAATGCAGCACGGCCGGCAGTTTCAGATAATGCAACACCATACGCAAATGTTGGATCTTTAAATCTTTTGTAATCATCATAACTATCATAAATAGAATGATACTCGCCGCCGGGATCTTCGCCGCCATAACCGAAATCCAGACAAGGCACACCCAAATGCTGAATGAATGTTGAATAATCAGAACCCGATCCCATGGCACCCAATGGGAAATCTTTTTTATTCAATACATCTTTCATAGCTTTTGCTGATTTTGTTCTGATAACATCAACAGCTTTTCTTCTTTCAAACACACTCACATTTGTTTCGGGATCTTTTACATCTTTCGCTATTTCACTTACAAAATTTTCGAATGCATGAGAACCTTCGGCTCCCATAAATCCTCTTCCGTTTCCATCAGAATTAATGTAGGCAACTGCTTTTTGTTGTAATTCGGTTCCATGATCTTCGGCCCATTCGGTAGAGCCCAATAATCCAGGCTCTTCTCCATCCCATGCGCAATAAACCAATGTACGCTTGGGTCTCCAGCCGGTCTTTACCAATTCACCAATGGCTTTTGCTTCTTCCAATAATGCTGCCTGTCCGCTAAGCGGATCATTCGCACCATTCACCCATGCATCGTGATGATTGCCGCGAATCACCCATTCATCAGGATATTCAGAACCTTTCATCATAGCAACAACATCGTAAGCAGGTTTTAATTGCCAATCGAATTCAACTTTCAAATGCACTTTCGCTTTACCGGGACCAATGTGATACGTAATAGGCAATGCGCCTCTCCAATCATCAGGAGCAACCGGACCATCCAATGCTTCCAGCAAAGGTTTTGCATCGTGATAACTGATAGGCAACACAGGAATTTTTAAAATTGTTACCGCATCTTTTCTATCCAAACGTTTTGCATTTTCTGTTGCGCCAATACCCGGGGTCAAAGGATCGCCGGGATAAATAACCATATCCATCACACTGCCGCGTTGCACGCCGTATTCATTTTTAAATGCACCTTTCGGATACACATCGCCTTGATAAAATCCATCATCTTTCGGATCTGAATAAATGATGCAACCAATGGCTCCGTGTTCGTAAGCAACTTTTGGTTTAATGCCACGCCAGCTTCTGCCATATTTTGCGATCACGATTTTTCCTTTTACATCAATACCAAATTTTGCTAATTCGTCGTAATCGGCAGGCAGACCATAATTCACAAAAACCAATTCGGCAGTTACATCACCATCGGCACTCCATGCATTGTAGGTTGGCAACTGATCTTGCTGATCGGAAGTTGCATCTTCTTTCAATGCAGGTTCTTTCAACAAGGCTTTATACATTGTCGGTGATGTTAATTCCAGCACTCTTGTTTTTGGTGTTGGAAATAAAACTTTATACGTTTCAATCTTTACATCCCAACCCCAGCTTTTATATTTATTAAAAATAGCATTGGCAACTTCCTTACCGCCTGCAGAGCCGATGTGGTGCGGCTTTGCCGATAATTCTTTAATGGTTGCGCCAACATTTTGCGCACTTAATAATGCATCAAATTTTTGTTCAAGTGTGGTTTGTTCTGAAGAGGATTTTTCTGTAAATCCTGTAATGTTTTTTGTTTGTGCATTCATTGTTTCATGCGATAACAAGAAAACAATTCCTGCAATTAAAATTTTTCTCATGGTGCTTAACTGGTTTAAATTTTTATGGTGTTTTTGCAAAGTAAGAATTATGAAATAGAGTTTTGTCACAAGCTTTACATTTTCATGGCCGAAAAAGATTGCATCCATTTCTCTTCTCCTTCAGGAGAAGATGCCTGAAAGGCAGATGAGGCTTGCGTCGTTCCAAAGGAATCCCTTTGGGACACTCTTGTACACTTGATTCTTTATTCATAACTTTTTATTCAACATTTATTTCTTAAACATTTCAGGATGCATTTTATTCCACTCCGTGGCATCCTGATAAAATTTTGCAACTTCAATGATCGTTGCTTCATCATATAATTTTCCGATGATGCTGATACTTGTTGGCAGATTATTTTTTGAAAACCCTGACGGGATACAGATCACAGGATGTCCGGTCAAATTAGTAATGGCCGATTGATTGCCCATCCAGTTGGGCGAAATGATGGCATCAAATTGTGTAACCACTTCATTTATTTTTTGCATCAGCAAATAACGGTGACGTTGCGCATTGATATATTCAACAGCGCTTGTTAATCTTCTCGAACGAAATTCATTGGGCCAATCATTTTTTGTTTGCCTTGTCATTTCATCATCCACATTATATCTGGTAAACTCATCAAACTGTGCCGCACTTTCCGAACTTAAAACAGCACGCATGATATTAAAATTATAAACACCGCTATCCGGAAAATCAACAGGAATTAATTGTACACAGAGCTGTTTAAATGTTTGCAACACTTTCCATTCGTTACGGGTTGTATCGGTTATCTTATCAAAATAATTTTTTGCATAAGCGATCTTTAATTTTTTTACATCAATGTTAGTTTTATAATTGAATGGTTTATTTACAGCACTTTGATCTTTTCCATCAGTGCCATGAATGTAATTAAACACGATCGCCGCATCTTCGGCACTACGGCAAAGCGGGCCTACCTTATCCAAACTATAACTCAATGCCATGGCGCCGGTACGGCTAATGCTCCCAAACGTA
>JAGWPQ010000332.1 GCA_028877045.1 Bacteroidota bacterium
GATTTAGTTTTTCTTTTTTTAGATTTTAGTTTTTATGAATTCACCCCCGCCTAAATGACAAAGTCGGGCAGGCTTCGAGAACAGGGTAGCAGTTCGTTAATTAAATGAAATAAAGTATTTGTCATGCTGAGGCACTCGAAGCATGCTGGACGAAAATCAGTTTTATTGAAATCTACCTTCAAGAGCTTCAGAGTGACAGTAAAAATCAGTTAATCAAATTAAATTAAAAACAATGAACATCATACAACGAATACAATCACCCACACCAACATTCTTTAAAAAACTAAGAAACATTGGTTTGGTATTAGCAGCCATCAGCACAGCTATTGTAACAGCACCTGTGGCGCTGCCGGCTATAGCAACAACGATTGCAGGGTATGCAGCAGTGGGAGGAACTTTAATAGGAGCGGTAAGTCAATTAACAACATCAAACAACGGAAAAGGAGGATCGGATGGATAACGGAACAAAAGCGGGAACAGCAGGTGGTACATTATTGACGATCGTAATAAACATTAAAAGTGAAGACGTATTGAAAACAATGGTGCTTGCCGCCATAGGTGCGGTAATAAGTTTTGCTGTATCCTTATTATTAAAGTTGTTTTTGAAACGATGGAAGCAATGAGGAAAGCCCTGCTGATGCGGGGCTTTACCGGTAAGTTGTTTAAATTCTATTTTGTTGCAAGGGAGACAAGAATTGTTAAGTTAAAGATTGATAACCCTGACCTTGCGAATTGTGATATATAAAACCTTTTTTTAAAAGTTGCTTTGCTGTCATCACTTTTCGATTGCAGGATTCTTTCAAAATGAAAAGAAGAATGGAGAAATCAGAAATGAGCTTTTAAGTTTGTAAATACGATTTACGGTAATCAAGCGGGTTCTTTTTTGTTTTCTTTTTAAAATACCTGTTGAAATTAGAGAAATTATTAAACCCGCTTTCAAAGCATATTCTGCTGATGGGTTTATCTGTTTCAATTAAAAGTTTGCAGGCATGATTAATTTTTACTTCCAGTAAAAAATCGGAGAATGTTTTTTTTGTTCTTGTTTTAAAATACCTGCAAAAAGATTCGGGGCTCATGTGTACAAGAGAAGATACTTCTTTCAAACTGATCTTTTTAGAAAAGTGTTTCATGATGTATTGAAGAATGATATTCATTCTTTCAGATTCGTTTTGTTTGAAACTTAGTTCAAAATCTTTTGATGAAACAGGTTTTAAATCTTTGGATACAGAAAGCGTATAAATAATTTCGAGTAATAAAATAATTCTTGCAGTATCGGTTGCATGTAAGAGTTGCTGCATCTTATCGCGAACCTCAGCTTTTGTTTTCTTTACGATCTTTAATCCATGTTTTGCTTTTTCGAAAAGGGTGTTGATATGTTTGTTTTCGGGCAGTTGTAAAAACGCGGTACCAAAAACTTCAGGTAAAAAGTGAATGACGATGGACTCTGCCTTTAGCCGGGAATTGCTTCTGAAATATTTTTCATCGCATCTCCATAAATGCGGCAAACCTGAGCCGACCAGTATCATATCGCCCGGCTTAAAATGCTGCACGCTGTTGCCTATAAATTCTGTTCCTGTGCCGTTATGGATACTGACCAATTCGATTTCGGGATGAAAATGCCACTCATTAAAAAAATAAGGTACCGAATCGAGCCTTGCCCCAAAGGACTGCTGCGGTGTTAATGAAATCTTGAGTAGCTTGGGTTTCATGACAAAATGATACTAAAATAACTTTTAGATGGTGAAATTAATTTAAAAAAGATAAAATAGTATCAAAAGATGATAAAACTGTTTCAAAACTTAATGGATATTGCTTTTACTTTTGAAACCGACAATTAAATTGTTTTACTTCTATAGATGCCATAAACAAAGTACACATGACGGTTGGCTTATTTATACCTTGCTATATCGATCAGTTTTATCCCCAAGTGGGTATTGCTTCGTTAGAGCTGCTTGAAAAGTTAGGCTGCCGGGTTGTATTTCCAACTAAACAAACCTGTTGCGGCCAACCGATGGCTAATTCCGGTTTCGATCATTTGTCTGAAGGATGCAATAAAAATTTTGTAAATAATTTCGAGGGAATTGAATACATCGTTTGCCCTTCGGGAAGTTGCACATTGCATATAAAAGAACATCTTCATTATAAAGAAAAAGAACAGGAAGCAGAGCGCATAAGAAACAATGTTTATGAGCTTTCCGAATTTTTAGTAGATGTGTTGCAGGTAAAAAATGTACAGGCAAAATTTCCATATAAAGTCGGATTTCATTCAAGCTGTCACGGACAAAGAGGCTTGCACCTTTCTTCCATGAGTGAAACGATGCAGCCGGCGTTTTCGAAGCCGGAGTTTTTGTTGAACATGGTTGATGGAATAGAGATTTCTCATACCGAAAGAGTTGATGAATGTTGTGGTTTTGGCGGAACCTTTTCTGTGTTTGAAGAGGCTGTATCGGCGAGGATGGGGAAAGACAGGGTTGCAGCACATCAAAAAAACAATGTAAGTTATATAACAGGTGTTGATATGAGCTGCTTGATGCATTTGGAAGGAATATTGAAGAGGCAGAGAAGCGATATTAAAGTAATGCATTTTGCGGAAATACTTAATCATGGGTAATTATCGTGGTTTTATAAGCAACCGTTAGTGTTAAAAAAAAGGGCAATTTCTATTGCCCTTTTCTTAAAAAAGAATGAAGGACTGATTGAAAATTGCAGATATGAAAGAAGCCATTATAAATCATGCACAAAGTGCAAAACAATTCAACACGGATGAAGCCCGTGTTAATTGGCATGATGAAACATTATGGATGGTGAGGTCGAAAAGAGATAAAGCAGCGAAGAGTGTTGAAGAGTGGGAAACATTACGCTCATTGGCATCTTCAGTTAAAGAACATACTTTATCGAACTTGAATGAATATTTAATTGAGTTTGAAAAACAGGCAAACAAAAACGGCGTAAAAGTTTATTGGGCAGCAGATGCAAAAGAACACAACGAAATTGTTTTGAAAATCATTAATGAAGAAAAGATTTCGAAAGTTGTTAAGAGCAAAAGCATGCTCACCGAAGAATGCCATCTTAATAAATATCTTGAACAAAACGGAATAGAAGTAGTTGATACAGATTTGGGAGAACGCATTGTTCAGTTCAGAAAAGAAATACCGAGTCATATTGTACTTCCTGCAATTCATTTAAAAAAATCGGATGTAAGTGAAACGTTTAATCAATATTTAGGCACAGAAAAAAATAATACAGACCCGCAATATTTAACATCGGCGGCAAGGGTTCATTTAAGAGAAAAATTTCTTTCGTCTGAAGTTGCAATAACAGGTGTCAATTTTGCCATTGCAGAAACAGGTGCTGTTGTAGTTTGTACCAACGAAGGCAATGCCGATATGGGCGTTCATGCAGCCCGTGTACATATTGCATCTATGGGCATTGAAAAAATTATTCCCAAAGCAAATCATCTTGGAATTTTTTTACGTTTGCTGGCCCGCAGTGCAACGGGGCAACCTATAACAACTTATTCAAGTCATTATCACCGGGCCCGCGAAGGTGCCTCGATGCATATTGTAATTGTAGATAATGGTCGCAGCCGGCAATTGGCAAACGAAAACTTCAGGAATTCTTTGAAGTGTATCAGGTGCGGTGCATGTTTCAATACTTGTCCGGTTTACAGAAGAAGCAGCGGCCACAGTTATCATAATGCCATCGCAGGGCCAATAGGATCGGTGCTTGCACCCAATATGGATAAGCAAAAAAATTATGATCTTCCTTTCGCATCTACTTTATGCGGTTCCTGCACAAATGTTTGCCCGGTTAAAATTAACCTGCACGAGCAGTTATGGAAATGGCGGCAATTATTAACAGAGGAAGGATATGTATCGGTCGGCAAAAAAATGATGATGAAAATAATGGCATTTGTTTTATCATATCCATTATTGTATCAGATTGCAGGTAAGTCGGCACGTTTTGCATTAACTTATTTTCCTTTCATGCTGAAAATCAAAAAAATAAATCCGTGGTATGTTAACCGCGAAATGCCGCAGGCACCAAAACAAAGTTTTACATCATGGTATATTCAACATAAAAAATGAACAGCAGGCAAAAAATATTAGACAATATCGAAAAAAATAAACCGGCATTTGTTTCATTGCCCGATACAAAAAATCTTTTTGCAACGGGTAATGAAAATGTTGTAAAAAAATTTTCAGAAGTGCTGGAAAGTATTTCTTCAACAGTAAAAAAAGTAAATGGCTGGCAGGATATCCCGGATGAAATATCAGGTTTAAAAAATAATGGTAATTATGTTTTAAATGCTGTGGAAGAAATAAATAATGACCGGGAAATCATCATCAATAAAACAAAAGACGAATTAGAGAAATCGGATTATGTATTTATAAAAGGAGAAATTGCTGTGGCAGAAAATGGCGCTGTTTGGGTAACTGAGAAAAATGCCGCAAACAGGCTGCTGCCCTTTATTTGCAGACATTTATGTTTGATTATTGATTCGAAAAACATTGTTCATAATATGCACGATGCGTACGAAAAAATTAAAATCGATGAAACCGGTTTTGGTGTATTTATTTCTGGTCCGTCAAAAACTGCCGACATTGAACAATCGCTTGTAATTGGCGCACATGGGGCATTGGATTTAACTGTTTATATTATTCAATAAATTTTACGATGAGCGGACTTCAAAAAAATAAAGTAATTAAAATTCATCCTTCCGATAATGTATTGGTTGCATTAACCGATCTTATAAAAGGCGAAACAATTTTGTATAACAACGAAACATTCATCGTTCAAAATAATATCCCTGCGAAACATAAATTCTTTACGGTACACTTAAAAAAAGGTGCCGAAGTTTTTATGTATGGTGTACTGGTTGGTAAACTGCAGTGCGATGTGGCAAAAGGCGAATTGATGACAACAGAAAATACCAAACACGCAGCGCAGGAATATGCATACCGAAAAACAAATTATAAATGGGTTGCCCCCGATGTTTCGAAATTTGCAAATAAAACTTTTAACGGCTATTACAGAAAAGATGGAAAAGTGGGCACTGCCAATTATTGGTTATTTGTGCCAACAGTTTTTTGCGAAAACAGAAACCTTGATGTTATAAAAGAAGCATTGCATCAGGCATTGGGTTATGCTGTTACAGATAAGTATAAACTATACGCAACACATTTGGTTGAAGCATACAAAGAAGGGAAAGAAATTGCAGGCGAAGATTTGCTTGATATTTCTCTCTCAAAAAAATCAAATGACAGGTTATTTAAAAATATTGATGGCATAAAATTTCTCAATCACAGTGGTGGTTGCGGCGGCACCAGGCAAGATGCAGCAACGTTGAGTAAATTGCTGGCAGCGTATGCCGATCATCCCAATGTTGCAGGTGTAACGGTTTTAAGTTTAGGTTGTCAGCATTTGCAGGTGGATGATTTTTTAAAAGATGTGAAAGAAAGAAATCCTTCTTTCGATAAACCTGTTCTAATTTTTGAACAACAGGAATTATTGAGTGAAGAAATATTGATTCAGCAAGCCATCCAACAAACATTTATTCATTTAATTGAAGTAAATAAAGCGGAGCGCAAACCGGCAACATTGGATAAGTTATGTATTGGCGTAAAATGCGGTGGCAGCGATGGTTTCAGCGGAATATCGGCTAACCCGGCAGTAGGTTATTGTGCCGATCTGGTTGTTGCATTGGGAGGTAAAATTTTGTTGGCGGAATTTCCTGAATTATGTGGTGCCGAGCAGGAATTGATTGACAGATGTGTGAGTGAAGATGCCGCAAGTAAATTTATTCATTTAATGAAAACTTATGATGCACAGGCACATTCAGTTGGCTCGGGTTTTCAAATGAACCCGTCACCGGGAAATATAAAAGACGGGTTAATAACTGATGCCATTAAAAGTATTGGTGCCTGCAAAAAAGGTGGTTCGGCTCCCGTAACGGATGTGCTCGATTATACAGAGCCTGCCGTTAAACCCGGATTGAATTTAGTTTGTACGCCGGGAAATGATGTTGAAGCAACAACAGGAAAAGCGGCAAGTGGTGCAACACTTATTTTATTCACAACAGGTCTGGGAACACCAACAGGCAACCCTGTTTGCCCGGTTATTAAAATTGCTACCAATAATAAATTGGCAAAAAAAATGAGTGATATAATTGATATTAATACAGGTGCCATTATTGACGGAACAAAAACAATTGAGGAAATGGGTATTGAAATATTAGACTATTGCATTAAAGCAGCAAGCGGCGAAATTGTTCCTAAAGCAGTATTATTAAACCAGGATGATTTTATTCCGTGGAAACGCGGTGTTTCTCTTTAAAAAATATTTTTAAATCTTTAAAACAGAAAAATATGTTTCAGTTAAACAAAAAAATTGCAGTGGTAACAGGCGGTGGAAGCGGCATTGGCAGGGCTGTTGCACATGCATTGTCGAAACAAGGTGCATTGGTTTATATTGTTGATTTAAATATTGCTGATGCAGAGAAAGTTGTGAATGAAATAAAAAATGATGCCGGTAATGCTGTTGCAAAAAATTGCGATGTAAGTAACCAGCAACAGGTAAAAGAAGTTTTTGATCAAATTGGCAAACACGATATTTTGGTTAACAGTGCAGGTGTTTCGCACATTGGTAAAGCCGATAATACTTCTGCCGAAGATTTCGACAGGGTAATAAATGTTAACGTAAAAGGAGTGTATAATTGTTTGCATGTGTCTGTTCCGTTATTAAAAATAAATGGCGGAGGTGTTATCATCAATTTATGTTCAATTGCAGCACATGTTGGATTGAATGACCGCTTTGCTTATTCAATGAGTAAAGGTGCCGTTTATGCAATGACATTAAGTGTTGCGAAAGATTATATAAACGATAATATCCGTTGCAATTGCATTTCGCCGGCACGTGTGCATACGCCTTTTGTGGATGGATTTTTAGCTAAAAATTATCCCGGCAAGGAGGCCGAAATGTTTGAAAAATTATCTAAGTCGCAACCTATCGGAAGGATGGCAAAGCCTGCTGAAATTGCATCATTGATTGTGTTTCTTTCTTCCGATGAAGCGTCATTCATTACCGGCACCGATTATCCTATTGACGGTGGTTTTATAACACTGAATAATTAACCATAAAAAAATAGTCACATGAAATTAATCAGATACGGGGCGTTTAACGAGGAGAAACCCGCTGTCATTATCGATGAAGAATATTATGATGTTTCTTCTTTGGTTAAAGATTTTGATGAACAATTTTTTGCCGGCAATGGCCTTGTTAGTTTAGCAACTGCCATCAAAGAAAATAACCCTTCCATAAAAAAAATAGATAAGAATATTCGTTTGGGTTGCCCTGTTGCAAAGCCGTCGAAGATTGTTTGTATTGGATTAAATTATGCCGATCATGCTAAAGAAACCGGTGCCATACCTCCGGCAGAACCAGTGATCTTTTTTAAATCAACTACTGCAATTGTTGGTCCTGATGATGATATTATCATTCCTAAAAATTCTGTAAAAACAGATTGGGAAGTAGAGCTTGCAGTTATCATTGGTAAGAAAACAAGTTATGTTGATGAAGCAGATGCACACGAATATATTGCCGGATATTGTTTGCATAACGATGTTAGCGAACGTGCTTTTCAGTTAGAAAAATGCGGCACATGGGATAAAGGAAAAGGCTGCGATACTTTTGCACCGCTTGGCCCATTTGTCGTTACTAAAGATGAAGTAAAAGATGTAGATAACCTTCGTTTATGGTTATCGGTTAACGGAAAGATGATGCAGGATGGAAATACTTCAAACCTGATTTTTAAAATCCCTTTTTTAATTTCTTATATCAGTCAGTTCATGACTTTATTGCCCGGCGATATTATTTCAACCGGAACCCCTGCCGGTGTCGGTTTGGGAATGAAACCTGAAGTTTATTTAAAACACGGCGACATTGTGGAATTAGGCATCGAAGGCATGGGAACATCAAAACAAAAAGTAAAAGATTATATAAAGGAATAATGAGTGCAAAAGAGAAAAGTGAAATGTGAAAAGTGAATTGAGAAAGAGCCAATAATTAATTTTTAAATATTGATTTATGCAACGATTTTGCCTGGCATTGGATTTAAAAAATGATCCTTCATTAATTGCCGAATATGAAAAATATCATCGGGAAGGTTGGCCCGAAATAAAAAAAAGTATCAAAGATTCGGGTATTATTAATCTTGATATTTACAGGATCGAGAACAGGCTGTTCATGATTATTGAAGCCGATGATAATTTCTCTTTCGAAAAGAAAGCAAAGATGGATGCTGCCAATGAAAAAGTTCAGGAATGGGAAACATTAATGTGGAAATATCAACAGGCATTGCCTTCGGCTAAGCAGGGCGAGAAATGGTTGTTGATGAAACAAATATTTGATCTTAATTCCTGATAAGTTATGCAAATACTCGATGCACATCAACATTTCTGGCATTATCATCCAAATACTCATTCATGGATAACGGATGATATGAGTGTGATAAGGAAAGATTTTCTTCCGTCAGATCTAATGCCTTTGCTTGCAGAAAATAATATCGACGGAACTGTTGCGGTTCAAGCAGATCAATCAGAAAAAGAAACCGGATTTTTATTGTCGTTAGCAGAAGAAAATAATTTTATAAAAGCTGTTGTTGGCTGGACTGATCTATTTGCTGAAAATATTCTGGAGCGTTTGGAATATTATAAAGGCTTTAAAAAATTAAAAGGTTTCAGGCATATTTTGCAGGGAGAGAAACCATCGTTCATGCTTCAATCAAAATTTTTAAGAGGCATCAGTTTGTTAAAAGATTTTGATTTTACTTATGATATTTTAATTTACCCCGAACATTTATCTGCAGCCCTGCAATTGGTTAATTTATTTCCTGAGCAGATGTTTGTAATAGATCATCTTGCAAAACCATTGATAAAAAAACAAGAAATAAACGAATGGGCAAATGGCATGAAATTATTATCGGCACATGAAAATGTTTATTGCAAAATTTCGGGAATGGTTACCGAAGCCGATGTTGAAAACTGGAAACAGGAAGATTTCATTCCTTATCTCGATGTGGTAACAAATGCTTTTGGAACCGACAGGTTGATGTACGGATCGGACTGGCCCGTGTGTTTGGTGGCAGCTTCTTATCAGGACTGTATTGGTATCGTAAAAAAATATTTTCAATCGTTTTCAGAAGCGGAGAGGCAAAAAATTTTTGGATCAAACGCAACTTCATTTTATAAAATTTAAACCGAATAGAATATGAATCTGCAATTAAAAGATAAAATTTTTATTGTTACAGGTGGTGCCAAAGGCATTGGTGCCGGCATTATACAAGTGTTGGCTGCCGAAGGCGCCATACCGGTTATTTTGGGAAGAAATAAAATCGATAACATTATTGCTGTTGAAAAACTTGCTGCAAAAGGGTTGAAGGCTTTTCAAATTGAAACCGAATTGGTTCGCCCCGAAGAATGTGAGCGTGCAGTTAAAACAGTTATTGAACAATTTGGAAGAATCGATGGCATTGTAAATAATGCCGGGGTAAATGATGGTGTAGGGTTAGAAAGCGGTAATTATGAAAAATTTATGGAGAGTTTACACCGCAATGTTGTGCATTATTATTTGATAGTACATTATGCTTTACCCGAACTGATAAAAACAAAAGGGGCTATTGTAAACATAAGTTCTAAAACGGCTGAAACAGGGCAGGGTAATACATCAGGCTATGCTGCATCTAATGGCGGAAGAAATGCTTTAACAAGAGAGTGGGCTGTTGAATTACTTAAATATGGTATTCGTGTAAATGCTGTTATCGTTGCAGAATGCTATACGCCGTTGTACGAAAAGTGGCTGGAAACACTACCGGATTCAAAAACAAAATTGAAAGAAATAGAATCGAAAATTCCTTTGGGACAGCGGATGACCACATCGGAAGAAATTGCTAATGCCGTAGCATTTTTATTGTCACCTGTTTCGAGCCATACTACCGGTCAGTTGTTTCATGTCGATGGTGGTTATGTTCATTTGGACCGTGCATTATTGTAAATAAATTATAAATGGTATTGCCGCTATGAAAGAGGAACTGTGAACCGAGCGTGGCAACAGGCGATGCCATAAAAAACTAAAGTTGATATAAAAAATAAAACAACTACTGCATAAACAAAAAATAAACATGAGCAAAAAACATCAATCATTGGTTAAGGCACATGGCAAAAATTACCTGGTACCGTTTATATTAATTACCAGTTTATTTTTTTTATGGGGTTTCGCACACAACCTGGATCCTGTATTGATCCCTCACTTAAAAAAATCGTTTACATTAACTACGGTTCAGGCAACCTTGGTAGATACATCTGTTTTTATAGCTTATTTTATTATGGCAATGCCTGCAGGTTTTATCATGAAAAAATATGGATATAAGGCCGGCATCATTACCGGGTTATTGTTATTTGCTACAGGTGCTTTTTTATTTATTCCTGCAGCCAATACACAGCAGTATAATTTTTTTCTTGTAGCGTTGTTTGTGATAGCCTGCGGGTTAACTATTTTAGAAACCGCCGCTAATCCCTATGCAGCATCATTGGGCGATCCTGATACATCTACACAAAGGCTGAACCTTTCTCAATCATTTAATGGATTGGCAGCAGCCTTGGCTCCTGTGATCGGCGCAAGGATTATACTTACCAAAGGTTTTTCGGATGCCGAATTAAATGCAATGACTGATGCTGCACGTAAAGTGGCATTGGCTTCGGAAGCATCTTCGGTTAAGCTGCCTTATTTTATTCTTGGAACAATTTTAATTTTAATTGCCCTGGTATTTGCTTTTACGCACTTGCCAAAAATTCAGAATAATGATAAGCAGGAAGCAGGCAAACATATTTTTCATGCATTTCGCCACAGGCATTTATCGTGGGGCGTAGCAGCACAATTTTTTTATGTAGGGGCACAGGTATCGGTATTTAGTTTATTTATTTTATATGCAACAAAATCGGCCGATATAAGCCAGATCAAAGCTGCAGATTATTTGGGTGCTTGCGGTATAGCATTTTTGATCGGAAGGTTTTTGGGAACATTTCTAATGAAATATATTTTGCCGCAACGTTTGCTTGCAATGTATGCAGCCATCAATATTTTATTATGTACAGTTGCCATTGCGGCACACGGAATGATAACTGTGTATGCGGTAATAGCAATATGTTTCTTTATGTCTATCATGTTCCCTACTATTTTTTCTTTGGGCATAAAAGGTTTGGGCGGCGATACAGAATACGGGAGCAGCCTCATTATCATGTCGATCGTTGGCGGGGCAATATTGCCGAGGGTCTTTGGTTACATCAGCGATGCAAGCGGCAATATTCAATATGGATACATTGTGCCGCTGATATGTTTTATCGTGATCGTTTATTTCGGAATAACAGGATATAAAATGAATAATATAGATGAAAACGTTAGTTTGTAAAGCGCCATATCAACTTGAATATGCAGAAGCAGATCTTCCTTCGGCATCCATTGGCGAAACAATATTAAAAATAGAAAGAATAGGTATTTGCGGAACAGATCTGCACGCATTTGAAGGAACACAACCTTATTTCAGTTATCCAAGGATACTTGGTCATGAGCTGGCGGCAACGATTGTACAAACCGATGATAAACGATTTGATACGGAAGAACCTGTAACCATCATACCATATTTTAATTGCGGTAAGTGTATTGCCTGCCGGATGGGTAAACCTAATTGTTGTGAACGGATCAATGTATT
Source organism: Bacteroidota bacterium (assembly GCA_028877045.1). GTDB lineage: Bacteria > Bacteroidota > Bacteroidia > Chitinophagales > Chitinophagaceae > CAIQDX01. The sequence goes on from JAGWPQ010000332.1 coordinate 11,765, forward strand.
TGGAGTGCATATCAATGGGGCAATGCAGCAGTATGTAACAGTACCAACTTATTCGCTAATTAAAAGCAATGGCTTAAGCTTTGATGAGTTGGCTTTGGTAGAACCATTGGCTATTGGGGCACACGGCGTAAGAAGGGCAGGTGTTCGCAACGGTGAATATGTTTTGGTGGTGGGAGCGGGACCAATAGGATTAGGTATAATGGAGTTTGCAGGAATTGCGGGTGGTAAGGTAATTGCAATGGATATTAATGAACGAAGATTGCAGTTCTGCAAAGAAAAATTACAGGTAACCGATACCATTAATCCTGCAATAGAAAATGCAGTTGAAAAGCTCAAACAAATTACAAATGGAGATATGCCAACAGTTGTAATTGATGCAACAGGAAATTTAAAAGCTATTAACAATGCCTTTCAATTATTGGCGCATGGTGGCAGGTATGTATTGGTAGGATTACAAAAAGCTGATATTGTTTTCAGTCACCCCGAATTTCATAAAAGGGAAAGTACATTGATGAGCAGTCGAAATGCAACACGTGAAGATTTTGAACATGTTATCAGTAGTATGAAACAAGGATTGGTTAAGCCAGCCACCTATATTACAAATAGTGTTTTATTCGATGAAGTGAAAAATAATTTTGCATCTTGGTTAAATCCTGAAAATGGAGTTATAAAAGCAATGGTGAAAATGCAGGGTTGAAAAAACTAATTATATAATTCAATAATAAAAAAAATGAAACGCAGAAAACTAATTAAAATAATGGCTAGTGCAGTACCGGCATGGTATCTGTCAAAAGCCTATGGTCGTGATATTTTAAAACTTGATATACTCGATCAAAATGGTGAGAGAATGGCACAAGGTCCCTTTAAACCTGAATGGGATTCGCTTGCAAAATATACCATACCGGAATGGTTCCGGGATGCTAAGTTTGGTATATGGGCACATTGGGGGCCTCAATGCCAACCCGAACATGGCGATTGGTATGGCCGCGGTATGTATGAGGAAGGTAGCGATGATTACTTGTTTCATTTGCAGAAATACGGGCATCCTTCGAAATTTGGTTTTAAAGATGTTATTCATGAATGGAAGGCAGAAAATTGGGATCCTGATAAATTAGTAGAATTATATAAAAATGCAGGTGCCAAATATTTTGTGGCACTGGCCAATCATCACGATAATTTTGATAATTATAACAGTAAATATCAGCCCTGGAATGCCGTAAAAATGGGACCAAAAAAAGATTTAATTGATGGATGGATGAAGGCTGCAAAAAAACATGGTTTGTATTTTGGTGTTAGTGTACATGCTGCTCATGCATGGAGTTGGTATGAAACGGCTCAGAGAAGCGATAAAAAAGGACCTTTAACAGGGGTGCCTTATGATGGGAAGGCTACCAAGGCTGATGCAATAGGGAAATGGTGGGAAGGTTATGACCCACAGGAATTATATGCTCAAAATCATGCTTTGAGTGAAGGCAGTGATGATGGGGCATCGATAGGCAAACAATGGAACTGGGGCAATGGCGTTAATGTTCCCGTCAAAGCTTACTGCGAAAAGTTTTATAACAGGACTGTTGATCTTATCAATAAATATCATCCCGATCTGGTTTATTTTGATGATACAGCTCTTCCATTATGGCCCATCAGCGATGTGGGTTTGCGAATTGCTGCTCATATATATAACGATAGTATTAAAAGACATGGCAAATTGCAGGCAGTAATAAACGGGAAGATATTGAATGCTCAGCAACGCAAATGTATGGTGTGGGATATTGAACGAGGAGCAAGTAACAATATTGAACCTTTTGCTTGGCAAACTGATACCTGCATCGGTAACTGGCATTACGATAGACGGTTATACGACCATAATGGCTATAAATCTGCAAAAACAGTAATACAGATATTGGTTGATGTGGTAAGTAAAAACGGTAATCTATTATTGAGTATTCCCGTAAGGGGAGATGGTACAATCGATTCACGTGAACAAGCAGTCGTTGAAGAAATTGGCAAGTGGATGAAAGTGAATAGTGAAGCTATTTATGCAACACATCCGTGGAAGATATTTGGAGAAGGACCTGCCATTGCTTCTGCCGCTGCATTAAGCGATCAGGGATTTAATGAAGGAAAGGGCAAATCCCTTGATGCGGAAGATTTGCGCTTTACAAAAAAAGGCGATGCATTATATGCCACTTTTTTCGGATGGCCACAAACTAAAAATGTACTTGTCAAAAATCTTGCGTCGGGATCTTTACATATTAGTGAAAGCAAAATTGCCAATGTACGCTTGCTTGGATATGAAGGCAAACTCGAATGGTCTCAAAACACCGATGGTTTGTTGGTAAAACTGCCGGATGAAAAACCCTGTGATAATGCTTTTGTTCTGAAAATTGAAGGAGTGGAAGGTTGACTATATTATATTCCCGTTGGCAGAATTAATTCTGCCAACGGGAATATGAGTATTATTTTTTTATGCCATGGCAAGATAGAATTACACGTATAAAACTAATTTAAAATGCACACCGATTTTCTGCAGTAGTAAAAAGAAAATGTCAATAGTTGCTGTGAATAGAATTCATTAAAATAAGAAACTATTTCAATTCAACCCACTCGCTGATATTGTTATTTAGATCGATCGATGAAATAAATATCCTGTCGTCGGCTGCGGCAATGGTTTTATTTCTGTCGAAATTAATCTTTGTATCGGCTACCAATACTTTGATCAGTGTAGCATATTCTTTTTTCTCCATGATATTGGGTGGTAATACAAAAACGGCAAAGCCTTTGATTTTTTCTTTACCGGAATAAATGATCTGAAAGGAGTTGTTTTTTAATTTCTCGATCGTTGGTTGTGCCGGCGGAATACTATCGATCCATTTCATGGGCGGTATCAATGCGGGCAAAGCATAATAATCCAAACGCAAACTATCGGACCATCCATTAATGTTTTTTTTAAGGTCTATACTGCTGAAATAAGCACTGCCCTGTGTTGTCGTATATTTCCGCAAATTTTTTATTTGACTAGGTAATTCGTTTTTATTTCGCCAGGCAGCATTGGTCCCTGCACGGTAGATAGCATGACCAATATAAAGCTGTTTACCATAAGCATGATCATTCCACCAATCTAATAAAGTATCATAATCGCATAGCTTATGACCGCGTTCCCAGTATAATTGCGGTACAACATAATCTATCCAGCCTTTTTGCAACCATAATAAAATATCAGCATACAGATCATCGTAATTCGTTTGCCCCGCTCTGGTATTACTTCCCATAGGATCTTTATCTTTATTGCGCCACACACCAAACGGGCTAATACCAAATTTTACTCTTGGATTATTAGCACGTATTGTTTCATACAATAGTTTAATGATACTGTCGCAGTTACTTCTTCTCCAATCATCTTTATTTAATCCTCTGTTGTACTGTCGGTACGTTTTTTCGTCGGGAAATTCTCTTCCTGTAATCCGGTATGGATAAAAATAATCGTCCATGTGAATGGCATCAATATCATATCTCGTTACCAAGTCCTTTACCACTTTAGCAACATGGTCTCTCACCTGTGGCAAGCCGGGATTGAAATATTTTTTATCGCCATAAGTTATAAACCATTCAGGATGAATTTTTGAAATATGTGATGGCGATATGGATGAAGTATGAATATTAAAAACAGCACGATATGGATTTAACCATGCATGAAATTCCATACCGCGTTTATGTGTTTCCTGAATCATGAAAGCAAGCGGGTCGTAAAACGGCGAAGGGGTCAATCCCTGTACACCGGTTAAATATTCGCTCCATGGTTCGTATGGTGAAGGATAAAATGCGTCGCCGACAGGGCGAATTTGCATGATGATCGCATTCATGCCGTTGTGTTGATGCATATCCAGCAAATGAATGAATTCTGCTTTTTGTTCTTCTACACTTAAACCTTTTTTACTGGGCCAGTCAATGTTTTCAACCGTAGCGATCCATACGCCGCGAAACTCGTACAATGGAGCAGTTTGTGCTCTATTTGAAAAGGGCTTGCAAATAAAAAATAAAGCGAAGGCAACGAAATAAATAGATTTCATGCGTCTAAGATAAAGCGCTGCAAACAGTAATAACGAAATGTGGATGAAATGGCAGGTTAAAAAAGATAATTCACAACATTAAATGCTGCCACGCATTTTATCGAGTAGTTCGTTCATCAGCAAAGCTTCGGCTACAGAGAGCCTGTTGGTAATATTGTCGAGTTCAGTATTTCGTTCATCTAATCTGTCTAATACTTCCAATCCTTTCTCAGAGATACTAACATCTACCAAACGTTTATCGATTTGATTGATATTTTTTTCGACAAGACCTTTTTTTACCAGGCGATCTACGAGGCGGCTGGTATCGCTCATCTTATCCAGCATTCTTTCCCTGATCTGTAACGTAGAAATAGGTACAGGCCTGCTGCCTTTTAAAATTCTCAGGATATTATATTGCTGCGGAGTGATTTCTTCGTGTTCCAAGAACTCTTTTACTTTCTCTAATATCCAGCTTGAAGAATAAAGGATATTTACATGTACTTTATGATGCTGGCTTCTGAAATCTTTTCTTTGATGTATGTCTTCTACAATTCCCATACAACAAAATTACCTATGCTGCAATTTTGAATACATGATTTTTGACGGATAAAAAAATGATTTTTATCAATAAATGTTTACACAATGAATTTCTAATGGCTTTCTAATCTCGCCGTATTTCTAAACTAAAGCTGCAATTGACCGGAAGATGAATGTTCATTCCGGTTTTCAAAATTGCGGGACGAAATCGTTTAATACTCAACATTTTTAAGTGTTTGTTTGAAAGAAGAAGATTGAATACATGATTTTTATTGAAGAAAAAATGATTTCTATCATAAAATGGCCGGACAGTAAAATTCTAATGTTTTTCTAATCTTCCCATACTTTTAAACCTTCACTGCAATTGGCACAGATATCGATATTTTTTCTGCTCTGCATGATCTGCTGACGAAACTGTTTGTAATTATCATTCTTCCACACTTGTTTGAAAGATTGCATTTTTAAATTTCCTAATTGATGAGTGGCATCTTTATCAAAACAGCAGGGTACTACTAAACCATCCCATGTTATTACATTGGCATGTGATAATTTCCAGCAATGATTATTGAGTCCGCTTTTTATTTTCAACTTGCCGTTCTTATCTTTTTTATAACGGCTGTATTTTTCGTTTGAAGGAATTAATTGGTTGGGATCGTTTTCAAAATCATACACCTGCGCAGTTTTAAAACGTACCTGATCAACTCCGATAGTTTTACCTAATTTTTTTATTTCGTCGATCTGATGTTCATTGGGCTTAACAACCAGAAACTGAAAAAAAACAAAAGGGGTTTTACTTTTCAGTTCTTTTTTCCATTTCACAATATTCCGGGCACCTTCCAAAACCTTATCCAGATTGCCTCCTACGCGATATTGCTGGTAAACATCCTGAGTGGTTCCGTCAATAGAAATTATTAATCGGTCTAAACCGCTTTCAACAGTTTGCCTTGCTTTTTCATCGGTTAAATAATGTGCGTTGGTCGATGTGGCTGTATAAATTCCTTTATCATGTGCATATTTTACCATCTCCAAAAAATCAATATTTAAAAATGGTTCGCCCTGAAAATAAAAAATGAGATAAGAAAGATCTTTATAAATTTCATCGATGGTTTGAAAGAAAAAATTTTTTTGCAGCATACCTGTTGGCCGGGTAAATTCTCTCAGTCCGCTTGGGCATTCGGGGCAACGCAAATTGCAGGAAGTTGTTGGTTCGAAAGAAATAGAAATGGGGTAGCCCCATTGCACAGGTTTGCGGATCAGTTTACCGATCTGATAACTGCTCATAACTTTCGCAGCATTCCATGCACGTTGCCATGTTATTTTTGAAATAAGATTGAGGCTGTCTTTAAGATTGAAATAAAACATACTTGTGTAAAAATAAGCTTCAGATCACAATTCGGCGAAAATCTGTATAAGCCCTTTATTTACTTGAAAAACCTGATGGATTGCATTTTTTTGGGAAGACATTGCTTCTATTTTTGCGATGATTTGAAAATCTTAGACAATAACGCAGAAAATTATGGTAAGTAAAAATCTCATTCACGAAGGTTCCCCTGTTTGCCAAACCTGTGCACAGAAAAACTCTTCTGTATTTTGCAAGGCTAAGGTTGAATATCTGAGCGAAATAACAGGTCAGAAAGTTTCAAACACTTTTAAAAAAGGGCAAACAATTTTTAATGAAGGATCTTACCCGTTTGGTGTGTTTTGTATCAACAGCGGCAAAGTAAAACTTACACATTTAGGTGATGACGGTAAAGAACAGATCATTCGGTTATTAAAAGGAGGCGATATTATCGGATACAGAGCATTATTGAGCGGTGAAAGATATAGCGCCACTGCAGTAGCATTGGAAGACACACATATTTGTTTTATACCAAAAGAATTGTTTATCCATATTTTGAAAAACGATGCTGCCCTTACTTTTGAAATGATGAAATTGCTGGCGGATGAGTTGCATAAAACAGAATTGAAAATGACTCACCTTGCGCAAAAACCTGTTCGAGAAAGGTTGGCAGAAATCTTATTATTTATTGAAGAAACATACGGTTTTGAAGAAGATGGAATAACATTAAATGTACGTTTGTCGAGAGAAGAAATTGCCAATTTGGTTGGCACTGCAACCGAGTCAACCATTCGGCTATTATCGGAATTTAAACGCGACAATATGGTTGAATTAGACGGTAAAAAAATAAAAATAATCAACCAGAAAAAATTAGCAAAGACCGCAAACCTGCAGGACTAATAATACTCATTATTATTTTGATGAATGTATAAACATGACAAAAATCATGGCTGTGTTTGAATTACATCATTGATATTCTTGCTTACCAAAATTAATTTGCATAAACAAAAATGCAACCTATGTTTTTGAACAGATTAGATATTGGCTCAGAAGCGATACTGTCACCGACAGGGCTTTGTGATTTAATTCAAAAAGATTATCAACCCGAAATCATATCTTCCTGCAAACTCATTGAACAATATTTTTCTGCTCATGCTTACATCAACGAGTTGCCCTCATCTGTTTCAGAAGTTGTTCAATTATTATTCAGAAAATTGGATGATGAGATAAAACATTTGTTTTTAAAAGAATCGGGCATTGTATTTCCATACATCAAAAAAAATTATCACAATACTAAAAAATCAACCGAAAATAAAGTTGATCCAAAAGTATTCGATTCGGTACAGCACACACACCAAACCATTATCGGGCTTATTCAAAATATCCGCAAGCTGTTAAATAATTATGTGGTAAAACCTGCATCAAGTAAGGAATGGAAAGAATGTGTGGGCGAAATGTTTACCCTGGAGAACCATATTTTTCAATGGATCCATATCGAACAAAGTCTATTATATCCTAAAGTGACCAATTTTAAAATCACGGATCTTCGAAAGCATAATCACAAACAAACACTTAATTAATTACAAGAATGAGCAGAAAAGAGAACGCAGTTTCTGTGCAATGTTATCATTGCGGCGAAGATTGTAGTGATAAATCTATACATGCACACGAAAAAGAATTTTGTTGCGAAGGATGCAAAATGGTGTACGAGATCTTGAATCAAAATGGTTTGTGCGATTATTATTCGATCAGCAAAAATCCGGGCATCAATCAGCGGATTAAAATAAGAGAAAATAAATTTTCTTTTCTGGATGATGAAAATATTCAACAATCGCTTATCGTTTTTAAAGACGATAATCAAACTCATATCTCTTTTTATTTGCCTCAAATGCACTGCAGCAGTTGCTTGTGGCTGTTAGAGAACTTGCATCAGTTAAACGAGAATGTCATTAGCTGTAAGGTAAATTTCACAAGAAAAGAAGCCGATATTATTTTTAATCACCGCAGTGTATCGATGCGCCAGATTGCCGAAATGTTAACTGCAATTGGATACGAACCTTATATCAGTTTAAGCGATGCTAAAAAAGCAAAGCCGAAATTAAACAGATCGAAAATTTATAAATTAGGTATTGCAGGTTTTTGTTTTGCAAACATCATGTTACTGAGTTTCCCCGAATATCTGGGCATAGATGCAAAAGAGCAAAACCTGATAGATGTTTTTCGTTACCTAAGTTTGATTTTAAGTCTGCCTGTTTTCTTTTATTCCTCTTCCGAATTTTATATCAGCGCATGGAAAAGTTTAAAACATGGGTTCTTAAATATTGATGCGCCCATTGTTTTAGCCGTGATGGTTACTTTTGGAAGAAGTGTCTATCAGGTTTTAACTGCGACCGGTAGTGGCTATTTCGACAGCATGAGCGGTATTGTTTTTTTTATGTTGATAGGAAGAGTATTGCAGGACAAAACATACGAACAGCTTAGCTTTGAGCGGGATTATACTTCTTATTTTCCGATAGCAGTTACCAGGGTAAAAGATGAAAAAGAAGAAACTGCTGCACTGCCCGATATAAAACTAAACGATACTTTATTGATACATAATCAGGAATTGATTCCTGCCGATGGCATCTTGACCCGCGGCAAAGCAGTTATTGATTACAGTTTTGTTACCGGCGAAAGTTTACCTGTTGAAAAAGAAATGGGCGAAATTGTTTACGCCGGCGGAAAACAGATCGGAAGCAACATAGAAATATTAGTAGTGAAAGAAGTGGCACAAAGTTATCTCACCAAACTTTGGAACAGGGAAGAGATCAAACAAAATATAAAAGATGAAGAACGTTCATTCGTTCATTTGCTTGCAAAATATTTTACATGGATCGTATTATTTCTTTCCATCACATCAGCGACATATTGGTATTTCCACGATATACATAAAATGTGGGGAGCGGCCACTGCCGTGCTGATCGTTGCCTGCCCCTGCGCATTATTGTTAAGCAATACTTTCACCAACGGAAATATCTTACGCATCCTGGGCCGCAAACATTTATACCTGCGCAATGCGCAAACCATCGAAGATATCGCCAACATAAATTATATCGTTTTCGATAAAACAGGAACATTGACCACGGGCCGCTACAACGAAATTAATTATGATGGAATGCCGTTGAATAAAGATCTGAAAAGAAAGATAGCAGCATTGACATCACAATCTACTCATCCCATGAGTAAAGCAATCGCTGCATGGACAAACGAAAGCAGCCGTATTAAAGTTGTTGCATTCGAAGAATTCGCAGGCAAAGGAATTGAAGGTATTGTGGATGGCGAATTAATTACACTCGGATCAAAAAGTTATGTTACCGGCGGGCATGCTGAAAGAGATGTTGAATCATCTGTGTATATTTCTGTTGAAGGAACAGTGCTGGGAAAATTTAGTTTCCGTAATCAGTATCGTGCACATATTCCGGCACTTATAAAAACATTGCAAAAAAACTATCAGTTGGCTGTATTGAGCGGGGATAATGCCGGAGAGAAAGATTTTTTACAGGAATTATTAGGATTTGATGCACATATTTTATTTCATCAAAAACCGGAAGATAAATTGGATGCCATTAAAACCTTGCAGCAGAAAGGAAAGAAAGTAATGATGATTGGCGATGGGTTAAATGATGCCGGTGCATTAAAGCAGGCCGATGTTGGCATAGCTGTAACCGAAAACAGCAACAATTTTACACCGGCAAGCGATGCTATTTTGGAAGCAAAAGAATTACCGCAGCTTTTTAAATTTATACAATTGTGTAAAGACAATAAAAAGGTCGTGATGTCGGCATTTATTGTTTCCATTGTTTATAATATAATTGGAAATTATTATGCAGTGCAGGGAATGCTGTCGCCAATGCATGCTGCGATATTGATGCCATGCAGTACCATCAGCATTTTGCTGATAACATTTGGTTTCAGTAACCTTTCTGCATGGAGAATGAAACTGAAATAATTACCATTTGTTTTTGAAGACTTTTACGACCGGGAAGTTGAAATCGAAAACATTTTTTAAAACATGACTTTTGTCATTTTTTAAATTGAGTTATATCATTGACTTTGGGAACTTGGAAAAATACTTTTGAACAGTAGATAATAAAAAACTCATGAGTGTAATAGTCCTTCTATTAATAGCGAGCATTATTGTAGCTTCTTTATTTCTCGCAGCCTTCATCTGGAGCGTTAAAAACGGTCAGTTCGATGATGAGGCAAGTGCTCCGTTGAGAATGTTATTTGATGATAAACCCTTAAACAAAGAAGAAAAATAATATTAATTATAATCAACAACCAACCACAAACTAAACAAGTATGCAAGTAGAAAAATTTTATTACGATAACAGGATTGTAAAGATGTTTGCTTATGCAACCATGTTATGGGGTATCGTAGGAATGTTGGCAGGTTTATTAATAGCCATGCAGATTTATTTGCCGGCTGCTAATTTTGATCTGCCGTTTACAACTTTCGGGCGTGTACGTCCGCTTCACACCAATGCTGTGATTTTTGCTTTTGTCGGCAATGGAATTTTCATGGGTGTTTATTATTCGCTGCAACGTTTATGCAAGGCACGTATGTTCAGCGATGTTTTAGGTAAAATCCATTTTTGGGGTTGGCAATTAATTATTGTCGCTGCTGCAGTTACTTTATTAGCCGGATATACCAGCGGTAAAGAATATGCCGAATTGGAATGGCCAATAGATATTGTAATTACTATAGTATGGGTTGTTTTTGGTATCAACATGTTTGGTACTATTATTAAAAGAAGAGAAAGTCATTTATATGTTGCTATCTGGTTTTTTATTGCAACATGGGTAACGGTTGCAATGCTGCACATTGTTAACTCATTCGAAATCCCATTCTCATGGATGAAGAGTTACAGTTTTTATGCCGGTGTTCAGGATGCTTTGGTACAATGGTGGTATGGCCATAATGCTGTTGCGTTCTTTTTAACTACACCATATTTAGGATTGATGTATTATTTTATTCCAAAAGTTTCAAATCGTCCGGTATATAGTTATCGCTTATCGATTGTTCACTTTTGGGCATTGATATTTATTTATATCTGGGCCGGCCCTCACCATTTATTATATACTGCTTTACCCGATTGGGCTCAAAGTTTAGGAACTGTTTTCAGCATCATGCTGATCGCACCAAGCTGGGGCGGTATGCTGAACGGATTATTCACTTTGCGCGGTGCTTGGGATAAAGTAAGAGAAGAACCTGTGTTGAAATTTATGGTGGTAGCCGTTACCTGTTATGGTATGAGCACATTTGAAGGACCGATGCTGAGTTTAAAAAGTGTAAATGCAATTTCGCATTTTACCGATTGGACCATTGCCCACGTTCACGTTGGTGCTTTGGGATGGAATGGCTTCTTAACATTCGGTATGTTGTATTGGTTGATCCCAAAAATGTTCAACACACCTTTGTATTCTAAAAAATTAGCAACAAACCATTTCTGGATCGGAACAATAGGAATTATTCTATATGTGATCCCGCTGTATTGGGCCGGATTTACTCAGGCAACTATGTGGAAACAATTTACTGAAGACGGTACTTTGAAATTTCAGTTCCTCGAAACTGTTACACACATCATCCCGATGTATATCACCCGAAGTGTTGGTGGTGGCATTTATCTGGTTGGTGCTTTATTAATGATCTATAATTTGATTAAAACAATTAAAGCAGGATCATTTGTTGCCGATGAAGCTGCAGAAGCTGCACCATTACCAAAAGTTATTGCAACACACGGAAAGCAATACTGGCATCGTTGGATCGAAGCAAGACCCATTCAAATGCTGATCTTAAGTTTAGTATTAGTTGCCATTGGCGGTGCTATTGAAATGCTTCCAACATTTTTAATTAAAAGTAACATTCCAACCATCTCTTCAGTAAAACCTTACACGCCACTTGAACTGCAGGGAAGAGATATTTATGTTCGTGAAGGATGTTATTTATGTCATTCACAAATGGTTCGTCCTTTCCGCGATGAAGTGGCACGTTACGGCGAATACAGTAAAGCCGGCGAATTTATTTACGATCATCCGTTCCAATGGGGAAGTAAGAGAACCGGTCCCGATTTAGCACGCATTGGCGGTAAATATCCCGATAGCTGGCATTACAATCATATGTGGGATCCTCGTTCTATGAGCCCGGGTTCTATCATGCCAAATTATACATGGTTATTTGATAATAAAATTGATACGGCTATCACTCCTGCAAAGATCAGAGCGATGCAAACATTGGGTGTGCCTTATCCTGATGGATATGATAAAAAAGCCAATGCTGATTTAATGGAACAGGCAAAAGCAATAAAAGAAAATTTGAAAAAGGATAAAATAGATGCACCTGCCGACAGAGAGATCGTTGCTTTGATCGCTTATCTGCAAAGAGTTGGAACCGATATCAAGGGACAACAAAAAGCAGCATCGGCATTTAAATAAATGAAATCAGATTTTTAAAATCATTAATTATGAAATTCATTCATTATTTAGAAAAGATCACCGGTGTAGATATTTATGCACTTACTTCTTTAACTATTTTCTTATCGTTCTTTATCATCATGCTGCTTTGGGCATGGAAAGCTGATAAGAATATGATCAACGAAATAAGTCAAATACCATTAGATAATTAAGCACAAACTCATAAAATCATTCAGCAATGAAAAAAATTTTAAAAAAATATAGTTGGTTAAAATTGAAAGTAATTATTATAGCAACTTTACTTTTTCCATCGGTTGTTTTTGCTGCGGGCCCACCGGCAGCATCCGAACTTTCTAATCCTTTGGCAATTGCATTATTAATTGTAATTGTAGGATTGTTATTGGTGATAGCATTGCTTGCCAATATTATTATCGGCGCTGCCAAATTAAATCTGCAAAGATTTATTGACGAAAAGAAAAAAAGTAATGCAGGAAAAATTGCAAGCATTATTTTATTATGCTTTTTAACAACTGCCGCATTTGCTGCTGATGCACCGGCCATAACGGCAGCTGCAGACACATCAATAGCAGGGTTATCACAAATATCTTTTTATACTTTATTAAGTGTGATCTTTTTAGAGCTTATTATTTTGGTTGTTCTTTTACTCAACTTAAAAAAATTGTTGAAACAAGAAAGGATTGCTGTTCAAACTGCTGATGCTGCAGTAGCAACAACAACTTCATTCTCGAATTGGTGGAATAAAATAAATAAACTACGCCCTATCAAAGAAGAATCTCAAATCGATCTGGGGCATGATTACGATGGTATCCGTGAATTAGATAATCGCTTACCACCATGGTGGTTATATGGATTTTATGTTTGTATTCTTTTCGCAGCCATTTATTTATACCGTTATCATGTTGTACATTCTGCACCATTAAGCGGTGAAGAATTAAAAATTGAAATGGCAAAAGCTGATGCCGAGAAACAGGCATACTTAAAAAAGTCGGCAAATAATATTGATGAGACCACAGCAAAATTATTAACCGATCCAAAAGATCTGGATGCGGCTAAAAAAATATTCTCTACTATTTGTGCTGCATGTCACAGACCCGATGGTGGTGGTGTAGTTGGTCCAAATTTAACCGACGATTATTGGATCCATGGTGGAAATATTAAAGACATTTTCAAGACAATCAAATATGGTTATCCTGATAAGGGAATGAAAAGCTGGAAAGATGATTATACTCCTTTGCAAATAGAACAATTGGCAAGCTATGTAAAATCGTTGCGTGGAACCAATCCTCCAAATCCAAAAGAACCACAGGGAACTTTATATAAAGAAGATGGGGCACCGGCTGATGCAGCAAAAACAGATTCAACAAAAAAATAAATGCCGATAAAGAACAGATTGGCGTACGAATAAGATGAGCAACCAAACAGAACACATTAATGAACCAATTACAGAAGGCCAAAGTTTCAGAGACAGGATCGCAACCGTTGATGAATCAGGTAAACGTAAATGGGTTTTTGCACAAAGACCGCATGGTAAATTTTACAGTATCCGCAGCTGGTTAAGTTATTTGTATTTTATTGTGTTCTTTGGTTTGCCGTTTGTTCAAATCGATGGCCGGCCCTTGTTTTTATTTAATGTGCCTGCCGCAAGATTTATTTTATTTGGCAAGGTTTTCTGGCCCGAAGATTTTTTCATCTTCGGACTTACCATGGTAACTTTTGTTTTTTTTATTATTTTATTTA
>JAGWPQ010000333.1 GCA_028877045.1 Bacteroidota bacterium
TGATTAAGATCGTATCCGCTTTCCGTTACCCAAACAGGCATGTCATACGCATATTGATGAGCCATGTTGATGAATGCTTTTGCAATAGAATCGGTCTTCGATAATTCGGGTGCAGTACCTGTTGTATTATTTATGTCTTTCGAATAATAATGATAGTTTATAATATCAAAACATAAATTTATTTTTCCATCTGATTTATAACCTCTGAATTCTTTGCACCAGTCAATGATGCCCCTGAAATAATCGGTGCTTGGATCGGCTACACCGCACATCACCACTTTCATTGCCGTATCGGCATTCTTCACTCCCACTCCTGCACCCATTGTATTTTTATTGCCATCATAAAATGCCGATAAATTAGCTGCATATTCTCTGCCCGTTTGATAGGCATTGCGTCCCTTCCACCATTTATCTCTTTCATTATCGCATTCAATATATTTGATGGTATTTAATCCAACGCGGATGGTATTGATTTTATCGTTTGTCCATCGCGGTGTACTATTCACACTTAATAATGATTGGTTAACCTGCGCATTGCTTCCATATCTTGCTGCATATTGAAAAGCTACTTTGGCCTGCTCGAGATATGAATTGGGATCAGCAAAATTTTTACCATAAACAACAGGCACATTTTCTTCGTTCACCTGATTAGCAGGCCACGTGTTTTGCATCCAGAGAGGTTGTGTTTTCAGATCGGCCAAAACAGTTATGCCATTTGATTTGCATGCAGCATAGATCGTATCATAATTCCATCCGCCGGTTCTTGTAGGATCATACGTATAACTGTTTTGAGCAGCTTCCAATTTTTGCCAATCCATGTAATGCCTGAATCCTGTAAATGTTTTGATGGGTTTAAAAAGTGATGAATCAATAACAGTTGGATCGGTCAATGGATTTTCGAAATTCCATTCATAACCATTTACACCAAATACATTTTTAAGTTTTATTGATTTTTTATTTAAAGAAGGAATTGGATTGGGCGATTGATAATAACCGTACAATTCCAATTCAACAGGATAATCATCACCATTGGTAAGCATTAAATATTTAATGTTTTTAATTGCAGTATCTAATTTGAATGTGGTTGATCTGCTGGGATACGGGCCGATCCATTGATTATAAAAGCCACCGCTATACGTTGCAATGCGAATCCTGTTCCAGTTACTGTCGATCGCGAATAAAGTGGTGGGCACTGCAATGGGGCCCGTTTTGTCAAACATCCTGATACTGTCGATCGTAATAAATTCGCCATCTATAACAGGATAATACGAGTCGTAGTAATTAATTATTTTACCCCAACCTGTAAATACTTTATTGATCGTATCGCCATCAGTCAATGCCTGTAATCCGTATGCAGCATTGGTTAGCTGGTACCACCTGTTTCCATCAACGGGTATCTTACGATGAATGGCAGAAGAATCCTGCGAGCTTCCGCAGAATGAGATGAATAAGGATATTGTAATAATCAATGCAACTTTCATGATAAATATTCAAACCGCTTTTTATTCTTTACTTCAACAACTCATTTCCGAAATTATAAATTACCAAGCAATAAGAAACTAAAACCGGTTGTTTTGAATTGCTGATTAAATTTAAGGAAAGATATGATCATGAAAGAGATATTAACTTTTATGTTATCCAACTAAAGCATTAATTGATATAAGAAACCTGATACATCTGTGTTCCTGCAGTACAAGTGTGCGACGCAACCGAAGTTAAATTGAAATACTAAAGCCAGTTACAAAAAAAATCTGCTTTATCAGTTTCATCCGTATCATCTGTGTTCCTATAAAAAATTATTTATAAATACTCACTTCGCTGAAACCCTTGCTGTTCTTAACAGCGCGGTACATGCCTGCACTGTTCAATATCATCGCATGATTGGCTTTTGCATCCACACCTATCATACCACCCTCGCCGCCGATATCTTTTAGTTTATGGTTTACCACTTCATCCATTGCCTGTTGTAAAGTAAATCCTTTGTATTCCATCAAACAACTAACATCGTATGCAGCAACGGCACGGATAAACATTTCGCCATGCCCCGTACA
>JAGWPQ010000334.1 GCA_028877045.1 Bacteroidota bacterium
CATCACCAACTGCAATTTTTGGACCGCGTGTTGATTCTTCATGCGGAATCAAATACTGCACATTAAAATCAAAAAAATTATTTTCCTGATGTTGCCAGTTGATCTTTAATTTATCATCGGCAGAAGTAAGAACAGCATTTTGTTTTGGAAAATAAGATTCGTAATTAAAATTATTGGTAGCATCTTTTTGAACGAATGTGTATTGTTTATTTGCTGCAACATTTTTTATTGTCTGGCATTTTTGTGTTGGCCAAACAACAAGTATGCTGTCGATGGTTGATAAAGTATCCAGGCCAAAATGCAATCTTGTATCGGATGATGATTGAAAACCACGGGTAAGCATCAATTGCTGATACTGCATTTTACCTTTTTGAAAAACATAAGCTTTACAACCGATTCCGAAAGTATTAAAACCTATATCGCCTTTAAATGAAATAGATATTTGATTTTTCTTTTTCGAATTGTTTTTTAAAATTGTTGCAGGAGCATTTACACAATTAATTACCAGATCCAAATTTCCATCATTATCCAGATCGGCATAAGATGCACCGGTAAAATATCCTTTCATTTTTCCGGTGCCCCAATCGTTACTAACATCTTTAAAACTCGAATTACCATCACCTCTGAATAAAAATGGATGCGATGCACCATCGGGCATTGCATTGATTGCATCATCGTCATATTTGTTTGTTCGGTCTAATCCCTTTGCTTTAAGTGTTGATGCATACATCACATAGTCCATATCCACAGGGCGTTTCACGATACCGCTCGAAATAAACAGATCTTTATTTCCATCATTATCAAAGTCAGCAAACAAAGGACTCCAGCTCCAGTCGGTTGCAGATATCCCGTTAATCAATCCTACTTCACTAAAGCTGCTGCCATTGCCATTATTTCGTTGCAAACAATTTCGTGAGCTTTGGTTTTGAAATCCGTTGTGCTGTAATTTCATTTTATAGATATCAGGATTTTCATCGCTGCCATAAGTCTTTAAAGTTTTTTCATCGGGTGGTAACATGTCAACAGTAACCACATCGATTTGTCCGTCGTTATTATAATCCGCAGCATCATTGCCCATGCTGAAACGGCTGTAGTGATTAAAATGTTTGGCTCCGCTTTCTGTAAATGTTCCGTTGCCATTATTGATATAGTAATAATCATTTTCATGAAAATCGTTGCCGATATAGATATCATCCCATCCATCATTATTAAAATCTGCAACAGCAACACCAAGACCATAACCTAAATTACTTTGATAGATACCAACCTCTTTCGATACATCAGTAAATTTTTTTGATGGGCCGTTCAAATCATTTCTGAAAAATTTATCTCCTGCCAAAGGATCAAATTTTCTCCGGTTGCTTGTATCAACAATATTTTGATTGGGTTGTTGAGATTGATTCAATAAATAACAATCCAGATCGCCATCGTGATCGTAATCGAAGAAAACTGCCTGTGTGCTGTAGCCCGAAAAATCTAATCCGTATTTAGCTGCACTCTCTGTAAAAGTTCCATTGCCATTATTAATAAAAAGTTGGTTATGCCCGTTCTGATCATGTGCCTGTGCATACGCGCAAACATAAATATCTAAAAAACCATCGCCGTTAACATCGGCCATCGTAACACCGGTACACCAGTCCGAAGTACCCGCCACACCTGCTTTATCGGTGATATCCTCAAATTCAAAATTGCCTTTGTTCAAATACAATTTGTTATGTCCCGAACTATTGGCCGAAAAATAAATATCAGGCAAGCCATCGTTATTAATATCGCCGATGGCAACACCTCCGCCATTGTAATAATATAAATAATATAGTATGCTGAAGAGATCTTTTTTCTCCAGATTGTTTTCGAATTTAATATGCGTTGAAGCAGAAGACAGTGATGTAAACATCGTATTCGAATTGTTGCACGAATACAGTACTGCAACAATAAACAATAAACAAACGATGCCGAATTTTAACTTAAACATAAACTGTTTTTTAAAATGAATATTTTGAAAACTATTTTTCCTGATTGACAATATTTTTCATTTTATGTTTTTCGTTGTTCGTCCCGGAAAGTATTTTCTTTGTTTCCTCGGGATAGATTGAAATAAAATGAGAGCGCATTACTGCAGATGTAGGAATAGATTGCCCCTGCAATAAAACCATGATTGCCCGGGATGATTGCTCGGGCATATGACAATCGATGCAATTCTTTTTTAATTTTTCGGCGCTTACTTTATCAACCATCTTACAAAAATTATTTTTCGAAACACTATGGCAATTCATGCAACGCTGAGAAAACACTTCGAGTTTTCCTATTTCATTGTCGTGCGCACTGTGGCAGGAACTGCAAGTCATTTCACTCAGATTAAAACATTTACTTGCGGATAACATGCCAAACTGATTGCCGTGCACATCCATATCTGCAACAGATTTTGCAACACTATCAGTCGCAAAGAAATTGGATAGGGTATCGCCTGCTTTAAATTCGAATGACGGTTTACTTTTCGATAATTTCCCTCCGTGACAAACACGGCA
>JAGWPQ010000335.1 GCA_028877045.1 Bacteroidota bacterium
GAACAATAAAGCGTTTTGCAGTATCATCATAACCGACAGCCATAACTGCATGTCCGCCAACGACAGCTTCAGTTTTTGCAGGCATATTTAATTTACCCGTTTTGGCAACTTGCGTTCCTTCGAAAGAATCATACACCGTAAATCCAAACACAAATGGAAAGCCATCAGCCAGACAACCTTTCATTTGATTCAATGTTCTTGCAACTCTTTGATACGATAATACCTGATGTTTCCCAGCCATCGTATAACAATTAGCCGATGGTTTTTTCGAGAATTTATTTACATCGTAAGGCCAGGCCGTTTCTGGACAAACACCATTGTGATGCACGGTTTTTATACCGTCGCGGATCTGCGCACCGTTATCGCTGTTTACAGAATGTTCTATCACACGCTCGTTGTAATAAATAAATAACCGTGAAGGAATAAAAGAATTCTTTGCATTCTGTTTCATTTGTTCAAACTGAAATGCAGCGCCAATGGCATTCGCAGTGCAGCTTCCTAATTGACCCTGATTATAAACGGCGGGGCATTTTTTGCGGAGATCTATTTTTGAGGGTAATACTTTTAAAACGGGACGTGGTGCGGCATACACCAAATCTCTTTGGTCGGGCAAATCGGGTTGCCAACCATAGCGGGAAATTTTGTGTGGCATAGAATATAATTTATGGATTAAAAATTTAACCCATAAATATATGCTACATCTCTTTCCTGTACAACGGGAAAAACACCCTTTTTTCTCCGTAAAAATACGGTGCTGTAACTGGGTAAATTTTACACCAATCCTTTCGCACTCAAATATCTTTCTGCGTCCAATGCTGCCATACAACCACTTCCGGCTGCAGTAACTGCCTGACGGTAATTTTTATCCTGTACATCACCTGCTGCAAAAACACCTTCGAGATTTGTCTTAGATGTGCCGGGAACAGTTTTGATGTATCCGGTCTCATCCATATCGATCCATCCTTTAAAAATGTCGCTGTTGGGCTGGTGGCCGATGGCAACAAAAAAACCGCTGATCGGCACTTGTTGTATTTCGTTTGTTTTAGTGTTCTTGATTTTTACAGCTTCCACATTCTTTTCACCAAGGATCTCATCAGTAACGCTATCCCAATAAATTTTTATATTGGGCGTGTTGATCACTCTTTCCTGCATTACTTTACTGGCACGCATCTGGTCGCGGCGAACGATCATGTGAACTGTTGTACAAAGTTTTGCCAGGTACATCGCTTCTTCAGCAGCAGTATCTCCTGCACCAACAATAGCCACTTCTTTACCGCGGAAGAAAAAGCCGTCACACACGGCACAGGCACTAACGCCATAACCGTTTAATCTTTGTTCACTTTCAATACCCAACCATTTGGCAGAAGCACCTGTGGAAATAATGACTGCATCTGCTTCTATCCATTTTTCTTCATCAATTTCTACCTTATATGGCTGAGAAGAAAAATCAACTTTGCTTGCAATGCCATAACGGATATCCGCACCCATACGTGCAGCCTGTTTTTCGAATTCTACCATCATTTCGGGACCCTGAACGCCATCAGGATAACCGGGATAATTTTCTACTTCGGTGGTGATAGTTAATTGTCCGCCCGGCTGAATACCTTGATACAGTACGGGTTTCATGTTGGCACGGGCAGCATAAATAGCTGCAGTATATCCTGCAGGGCCTGAACCGATGATCAGTACATGAACTTTTTCTGTTACTTCTTTACTCATCTTATTTCTTTTTGTTTATTGACGTACAAAATTATTATTCCTTTCGTGTAAAGCCATATTGATTTTGCACAAACAAAATTAATATGGGGAAAACAAAAGCCCCTCAATTTTCATTGAAGGGCTTTTACAACTTTACCTTTTTACAAACTATCCCAAATATGCTTTTAAAGCGTTGCTGTATCTTGCTTTCTGCAAACGCTTAATGGCTCTTTCTTTAATTTGACGTATACGTTCTTTGGTAAGATCGTATTTCATCCCGATTTGTTCAATAGTAACACCATTCTCGCCATCCAATCCAAAATAAGCATTAACAATTTCTGCTTCTCTCGGACTCAATGATTTTAAAACCCTGCGGATCTCTTCTCTCAAAGAGTCTTTCATCACATCTTCATCGGTATCATCACTTCCTTCCAGCAAATCACCCATGGCCACATCTTCGGCTTCATGCACCGGAGCATCCAATGAGGTATGGCGGGTATTACTTTGAAATATATTATTGATCTCAGTTTCGCTCATTTCCAGGATCTCACTTAATTCTTCAGTGGATGGTTCACGTTCGTGTTCCTGTTCAAAAGCCATATAAGCTTTATTGGCTTTATTATAAGTACCGATTTTATTTTGAGGAAGACGAACCAATCTGCCCTGTTCGGCCAAAGCCTGCAAGATCGACTGACGTATCCACCATACGGCATAAGAGATGAATTTGAAACCTTTTGTTTCATCGAAACGTTGTGCAGCCTTGATCAGACCCAGATTACCTTCATTGATCAGATCACTCAGCGATAAGCCCTGGTGCTGGTATTGTTTAGCAACCGATACTACGAAACGTAAGTTAGCCTGCACCAATTTATCTAATGCACGCTGGTTACCCATCTTGATCTTTTGAGCCAGTGTTGTTTCCTCTTCAGGCGTAATCATTGGGATCTTAGAGATTTCCTGCAGGTATTTTTCAACTGCCTGAGAATCTCTGTTCGTAATCTGTGTTGCTATTTTAAGCTGCCTCATAGTCTATTGTTACTGTTTATTAAACGTCGTAATACGGTAAAAGTTGTGTTAAGTTCCAAATTGAAGCCTGAAAACCGTCTCCCTTTTTTTACAAGGGCGTGCAAAGTTAAGTCATGGCAGCCGATAATAATAGTTTTTGTGGAAAAACTTGATGAAATGGGCAAAAAAAGTGAAACTATAACTATTTCTAAACTTTATACAGTTGTTTTTGCGGGTTTTAGGAATAAAGTTCAGACCGGATGAATTTACGCCTGCATGAAATTGCAGCCTAAAACCTGATATTTTCAAAACATTACAGGTATTATCATTTATCATTCTACATTCATCCTAATACGTAGTGGTCATGTCTTCATCAACACAAATGATATAATCGGCTTTATTCTTATTTTCTTCCGATAAACTTTTAATTTCTTTCTGACTAACTGTTGTAACTGTAACGATCTTTAAATCGGGCCGGCTGTGTTTTAAATACCATACAATGCCATCATGATCCTGGGAATGAAAACTTCCGTTGTAATGAATGAACAAACTTCCCGGTACAAAATATTTCAGAATAAAATACGACATCGTTGCATCTTTCAAAGCCTGTGCCTTCGGCATATTAACAGAACTATGCCCTTCCATCATGGTCAGCATTTTTTTATATCCCGGCAAATCAGCGTTGTAAGCAATTGGCAATGGCGCTATCCATTTTTTTTCGTCAGCAGACAGATCATCTAATGCTTCAAATCCATTTTTAGAAACCATTGCAGCAAACCTGCGTGGTGTATTGCTGGCTGCAAAAACAATATTATTTTCTCTGGCAAAATTTACCAATGGTGCATAATCGGTAGCATAATTTTTCCAAAGCCTTGCCGAACTGTCGAAACCTTTATCCGAAAGTTTTCCCTGCAGGTAAAGGTCAAGCGCCGGTTGATTATCCTGTTCAAACATTTCGGCACCCATCACTACATTTCGTTGCAGCTTACAGTCTTTGGTGATCTCCAGTTCCATCCAATGACTGATAGGATTGTTATGCGACTCGCCGATCAGCACAATATCATTTTTTAATAATGTTTTTATCATCTTTTTATATGATACCTTTTTACCGTTTATATCGTACAATATGTAAGCGGGTTTGTTTTGTGCGTAAGTTAAAAACAGCATGAATAAGCTGAGCGTAAGCAGCAGGCGTTTTTTCATATATGAAAGGTCGTTATTTTTTTGATAGATAGCTC
>JAGWPQ010000336.1 GCA_028877045.1 Bacteroidota bacterium
AAAAATTAAGTGTCCGTGTTCAAAGTAATGGCAGAGCGTTCCGGTCATATAACGCTTCATTTACTGAGCCATGGTTGGGCGGAAAGAAACGAAATTCTCTTACCGTTTCAATTTATGATACAAAATTTTCGAATGCATACGATCCAAGAACCGGAACCTATACATCTTCTGCAGCCAACAGTTCTTATTTAAGAACGACTGGTGCTACAGTTAGTTTGGGCAAACAATTAAATTGGCCAGATAACTTTTTTTCTGCATCGATTGGCTTAAGCTTTGTTCGGTATGAATTAGTGAATTATTATATTAGTCCGGTTAATTTACCGGGATTTAATAATGGGTTTTCACACAACTTAAGTGTAAAATTTGCAATTCAACGTAATTCTGCACTTGGTAATCCAATGTTCCCAAGTGGCGGCTCAAACTTTTTGTTAAGCCTTCAAATAACACCGCCATTTTCTTCAATTGATCCAAGTCTTGTTAATCAAACAAATCCATATAGTTGGGTAGAATATCATAAATGGAGATTTAACAGTGAATGGTATCTGCCGCTAACAAATATGCATGGGGCCGAGCATAATAAAGCATTGGTATTGAAAGTGGCGGCTAAGTATGGTTTCATCGGAAGATTCAATCCGCAATTGCAAATTTCACCTTTCGAACGCTTTCAATTGGGCGATGCCGGTTTAAACAATCAATATGCTCTATTGGGATATGATATTATTTCGCAAAGAGGGTATCCTGTTTATCAAACTTCTGATGTGAAAGTTAATCCCGATCAATCAGGTGCAAGCCAATACTTCACTATGTTTAATAAGTATGTGATGGAATTAAGGTATCCGTTAAGTCTTAATCCAAGCAGTACTATTTATGCATTGGGCTTTTTTGAAGCAGCCAACGGCTGGTATGATATTAAAGATTATAATCCTTTCCAGTTAAGACGTTCGGTTGGACTTGGAATGCGATTTTTTCTTCCTATGTTTGGATTGTTAGGATTTGATTACGGAATTGGATTAGACAGAATAGCTCCGGGCGTTCCTTTAAAAAATGCTTCTAAGTTTACCTTTATGTTAGGATTTGAACCGGAATAATATTTTTTAATTCACTTATAATATTGTTGTATGAAAAAAATTATTTCTCTCGTAATTGTAATGATGATCGTTTTTACTGCAGCAAATGCACAACGATATGCCATCATCGATACAAAATATATTTTAGACAAAGTTCCCGAATACAAAGACGCTGATAAAAAATTAAAAGACATCAGTACCCAATGGCAGCAGGAAATTGATAATAAACAAGCCGAGTTAGATAAGCTGTATAAAAATTATGATGCCGAACAATTTATGCTGAGTGATGAATTAAAAAAGAAAAGAGAAACAGAATTATTCAATAAAGAAAAAGAGGTAAGAGAATTACAAAAAAAACGGTTTGGTTATGAAGGCGATCTTTTTAAGGAAAGACAAAGATTGGTAAAGCCTGTCCAGGATAAGGTATATAATGCCATTCAAAAAATTTCAATTGCCCGCGGATATGATTTTGTACTGGATAAAAGTGAAGGAATTACCGTTATATTTGCCGACCCGAAATTAGATAAGAGCGACGATGTGCTGAGAGAAATGGGGATTAAATTTTAAAAAACAATCAACATAATATAAAACAAAAACAATGAAGAAAATTTTAGTAGTGTGTGTGGCTTTAACTTTAAGCCTTGTTTTTTCAAACAACACTAAAGCACAACAATTAAAAATTGGTGTATTTGATGAAGAAAGTGTGTTGGGATTATTTCCTGATATTCAAAAAGTTCAAACGGCACTTGATCAATATGCACAGGATTCTTTAAAAGGCGAATACGATTATACTTTAAGCGAATTTAAACGTCAGGATAGTACGTTCAAAAAAGATTCTGCTACAATGGCACCATCTGTTAAAGCCTTGATGCAAAAAGACATTGCTACCAATTATAGTAAAATTGTAAACTGGCAACAATACCAGCAACAAATGTTGCAGGCAAAGCAAAATCAATTATTAGAACCGTATTTAAAGAAAGTATATGCAGCATTCCAAGAAGTTGTTGCTGAACAAAAATATACCTGGGTATTAAAAAAAGATGCCTGCGTTATACCTGGAGGATTAGCTGATAACATTTCTATTAAAGTAGCGCAGAAGTTAAAGTTGCCTTTACCTCAAGATGTAGTTGATGAGTTGAAAAGACAAGGATTGCCTACGGGTTCAACTGAAACCGGTACAAAACCAACAGCAAAACCACCGGTAAAACACTAATTAAATATTTTTAATTGATAAAAAGAACCATTCTGCGCTATGCAGGATGGTTCTTATTTTTGTGCCATGCAAACAAAAGCTGCAATTGGTGTTTTCGACAGTGGTTACGGTGGATTAACTGTTTTAAAAGAAATAGTTGAGAAGCTTCCAGAATACGACTATATCTATCTTGGCGATAATGCCCGTGCTCCTTATGGTCCAAGAAGTTTTGAAACTGTTTATCAATACACGTTAGAATGTGTACAGTGGTTTTTTAAACAGGGATGTTCGTTGGTAATACTGGCCTGCAATACCGCATCGGCAAAGGCTTTGCGAACCATTCAACAAAATGATCTCCCCAAGATCGATGCAACGAAAAGAGTGTTGGGTGTGATAAGACCAACAACAGAAATTGTTGGTAATTATTCCGAAACAAAGCATGTTGGTATTTTGGGAACCACAGGAACAGTTGTTTCAAATTCGTATCCAATAGAGATCGAAAAATTTTTTCCTGATGTAAAAGTTTTCCAGGAAGCTTGCCCCATGTGGGTTCCATTGATCGAGAATAACGAACACTTATCGAAGGGCGCCGATTATTTTGTAAAACGACATTTGGAACATTTGATGCATCAATCCGAAAAGATTGATATGGTTTTATTGGCCTGTACGCATTATCCGTTGCTGATCGATAAAATAAAAGAATATATCCCGGTGGGAACAACGATTGTGTCGCAGGGAGAAATTGTTGCCAACGGATTAAAAAATTATTTACTTCGTCATCCTGAAATGGAAGCAAGATGCAGTAAAGAAAAAACTATTTTGTTTTTTACAACCGATTCTACGGTTGATTTTGACAAACATGCTGCTGTTTTTTTTGGAAAGAAAGTCGAATCGAGGCATCTGGATTTATCGGCTGAATAGCGATAAAACCGTTGAAGAGTGCGACGCAACGGCAGTTAAATGGATATTCTGCAGCCGGAAACATAAAATTATCGCTTAAATCTTTCCAAAATTAAGTTCAAGTCCTTACCTTCGCCGTCCTTTCACAAAACTGTGGCATGGTGGCCGCTGTTGAAGTCGAAATAAAATTATTGGGTTAGTAAAATAAAATTATCATGAAACGTACATTTCAACCGCATAAACGTCGTCGTAAATCTGTTCACGGATTTCGTAAACGCATGCAAACTGCCAATGGCCGTAAAGTATTAGCCAGTCGCAGAGCAAAGGGTCGCAAAAAATTAACTATTTCGGACGAGAAAGGACTTAAATAAGATTCAAACTCAGCATCCCTAAAAATATTCAGCCTCATCTTTTGGTGGGGCTTTTTTTATTGGGGATAACAGGAAATAAATTGAATTACACGAATTGAGTTTAATTTTATATAAAGAGATTTCGCCGGACTGAGTTGAATTAATTTATAATTCGCGTAAAAAAATGTCAAAACTGTTTTCATATCAATCGAAAGAAAAACTGAAGAGCCGTAAATTGATGGATCAATTATTTACAGCAGGAAAATCTGTTTCTGTTTTTCCGGTGAAAGCAATGTTTAATGAAATTGATGCTGCAATTGATTTTCCTGTAAAAGCTGGTGTTGGCGTGAGCATTCGTAATTTTAAAAAAGCAGTTGATAGGAACAGGATCAAAAGATTGTTGCGAGAAGCGTATCGTTTAAACAAACAACCGCTGTTGGATTTTGCAACTGCAAACAATAAAAAAATAGCCGTGTTTTTTTTATTTGTTGATAAGACATTACCCGATTTTGAAATGTTGCAAAATAAAATGCCGGTATTAATTGATAAACTGATTAAACAGTTGGATGAAAATTCTGTTGCAAATACTTAGTTATCCGTTTATATTGCTGATAAAATTTTATCAGTATGTTATTTCGCCTTCGCTTGGTCCCAAATGCAGGTACACGCCAACCTGCTCGCAATACGCCATTGAAGCATTAAAAAAATATGGATTATTTAAAGGCGGATGGTTGGCAATAAAAAGAATTTCCTCCTGTCACCCGTGGGGCGGGCACGGGCATGATCCTGTACCTTAAATTAATTTTTTGAAACGGTCATAGCTTTTAATTTATCAATGGTTTCTCTTATTTCTGCTACACTCCAGAAACGATACACTTCGGGATCTTTATCGCCAACTTTTTCGATGGAAGTCATGCGATGATATGGCGAAACAATTGTTGCCTCTATGTTTCCGGTGATCTTTGCTGCGTGATAAGGAAGGATAAAATAATTTCTGTTGGCAGCCGAAACATTTTTATTCTCAATCAATAATTGCAACGAGTCGATTGCTTTTTTTAATTCGGCCTGCGAAACAACTTTAAATGTATCGCTTGGTGCAGCATAGTTTTGATAACTGCCAACAATCGTATCTTTTTTCCCGTTCAATAAAAAATAACCATCACCATCAATATCAACAGTTGTGTTACCATCTTCTTTTTGAAGAGCCAATGTTATTTTTCCGGATGAATTTAATTGCATTGTTTTTTCATCGGTACCACCGCCATCTTTTAAAATAATTGTTTTGGTATCTGCATCAACAGTGCCATTACCCTTCATTACTACCAATATTTTTTTTGTATGACTGTTGCAGGAAGCAAGTAATAAAAGAAATAAAAAAGAATAAGCAATGCGTTTCATGAGATTGTTTTATAAATAAAAAAGCCTCTTACAAAATAAGAGGATTTAAAAGTAAATTATTTTTCGATTGAATTATTTCGCTGCAGCAAAACGTTCGGCAACTTTATTCCAGCTTACCACATTCCAGAATGCACTTAAATAATCTGCACGGCGGTTTTGATATTTCAGGTAATAAGCATGTTCCCAAACATCAACACCAAGAATAGGTGTGCCTTTTACATCAGCAACATCCATCAAAGGATTATCCTGATTAGGCGTTGATGAAATTTCTAATTTACCATCTTTCACTAACAACCATGCCCAGCCGCTTCCAAATCTTGTCATACCGGCGGTGGCAAATTTTTCTTTGAATGCATCGAATGATCCAAACGCAGCAGCAATAGCATCAGCTAATGCGCCAGTTGGGACACCTCCAGCATTTGGTGCTAAACTTTCCCAGAAGAAACTATGGTTCCAGTGTCCGCCGCCATTATTTCTAACAGCAGGAGAAATAGTGCCAGCACTTTTTACCAACTCTTCTAAACTTTTATTTTCATTTGGTGTTCCTGCAATGGCCTTGTTTAAATTATCAACATAAGCCTGATGATGTTTGCCATGATGTATTTGCATGGTCAAAGTATCCATATGCGGTTCTAATGCATCGTGTGCATAAGGTAAAGCGGGTAATGTAAATGACATGATATTTTTTATTTGATGAATTAATAATGAATCACAAAATTAATCATTCAAAGTTTAATGATTATATATTTTGTGTTAACTGTTTTTAGTTTAAATTCATTCTTTGAATATTATTCCTCATCTCGAAACGATTTGCTATGAACCAAAAAAATAATTCACAGTCACGACGTTCATTCCTCAACAAATTTTCCAAATCAGTAGCTGCCGCCGCGTTATTGCCAGCTATTGGCAATGCAGCATCGCAGGAAAGTTTTGTCGAATTAATGCGGAAGAAAAAAGTAAGTGCAAACGATCATCTTCAAATTGCATTGATCGGCGCAGGCGGCATGGGCACTGCCGATGCAAATACGGCTACCTCAATACCCGGCACAAAATTAATTGCAGCCTGCGATCTGTACGATGGCAGATTAGCCGATGCTAAAAAGAAATATGGCAATGATATTTTTACAACAAAAGATTTTCATGAAATCATTAACCGCAAAGATGTTGATGCAGTGATTGTTGCAACACCCGATCATTGGCATAAAGATATTTCGATAGCTGCCATGAATGCAGGCAAACATGTGTACTGCGAAAAACCAATGGTACACGATGTTTCAGAAGGTGCTGCTGTTGTGGAAGCACAAAAAAGAAACAAAGTTGTTTTTCAGGTTGGCAGTCAGGGAATGAGTTCTTTGGGCAATGAAAAAGCAAAAGAATTATTAGCAGCTGGTGCTATCGGTACATTAAATTATGCCGAGGGTTTTTGGGCACGCAACTCTCCTTTTGGTGCATGGCAGTATGATATTCCTGCAGATGCATCAGATAAAACTGTTGACTGGAAAATGTTTGAGCATAATTTACCTCAACGGCCTTTTGATGCAAAGCGTTTTTTCAGGTGGCGTTGTTATAAAGATTATGGTACCGGTGTTTCCGGCGACCTGTTTGTGCATTTATTTTCGAGTTTGCATTTTATTACCAACTCTGTTGGACCAAATAAAGTAATGGCAACAGGCGGTTTACGTTATTGGAAAGATGGAAGAGAAGTACCAGATATTTTATTGGGCATGTTCGATTATCCTGAAACAGTTGTTTATCCTCCATTTAATTTATCGTTGCGTGTCAACTTTGTTGACGGCACTGCCGATAACACCTATTTAAGATTAGTTGGTAACGAAGGCTCGATGAATGTTGAGTGGGATAAAGTAACGCTCACAAAAAATAAATCTTATGCCGCAATTGATGATCCATTGTTGAAAACAAAATCAAATCAGGGTTCGAATTATGAAAGAAAAAAAATGTTACCACCCGATACAACTGTTTTTAAAGCCGAAGATGGTTACAAAGGTGCACACTACGATCATTTCGATCATTTCTTTACCTGTATCCGAAACGGTGCAACTTCAAAAGAAGATGCATTGTTTGGTTATCGTGCTGCCGCGCCTGCATTGCTTTGTAACGATAGTTATTTTAAAGAACGGGCTATTAAATGGGATCCAATAAATCTTAAAATCATTTCTTAAAAAATTAATTATTGCTTGTGTTTCTTTAAGTTTTGGATTGTTATCTTTTCAAACAAAACCAAAAGGCAACACTTTAAACACTACAGAAAAAAAAGATGGATGGAACTTATTATTTGACGGGAAAACGATGAACGGTTGGCGCGTGTATCAAAGTAGAACCGCAAAGAGTTGGGAAGTTGCCAATGGCGAATTGCATGCAAGAGGAAGTGTGACTGATAAAACAGATAAACGTTCTGATATCATTACAACAGATCAATACGATAATTTTGAATTGAGTATTGACTGGAAAATTTCGGAAGAAGGTAACAGCGGTATCATGTAACTGAACAATATGATGCAGCGTATAAATCTGGCCCCGAATATCAATTGATCGATGATGAAGGCTTCTCCGAACATTTGGAAGAATGGCAAAAAACTGCTGCTGATTATGCAATGCACACAACTTCATCTCGTCCGACAAAACCTGTTGGCGAATATAATCACACTGTTATTAAAGTGAATGGAAGCCATGTTGAACATTGGTTGAATGGGCTTAAAGTTGTTGAGTTTGAAGCATGGACACCCGAATGGTATGCATTAAAAGCAAAAGGAAAATGGAAAGATACACCGGGATATGGTTTGGCAAAAAAAGGATTTATTGCTTTGCAGGACCACGGAAGCGAAGTGTGGTTTAAAAATATTAAGATCAAACAACTGTAATAATTAATAAAAAAAAACACGACAAGTTCATTAATATAACTTGTCGGTTTTTTTATTTAATAGCTGCTGTCGGGCACATTAATAAAATTCTCTTTTCCATCATTATATAATTTCCCGGTTTTAATGATGGTGATATTTTTAAAATTCTGATCAGAGCGTAACCCTTGCCCATAAAGGATTTGGCGTGGTTGATTGGGATCTTGCTGGCTTAACTTTACCGGCTTGTCTGTATAAAAAGTTTCTGCGTTTTGATCCCACCATAATTCTTTACACCAAAGTGTATCTTTTTTTATATTGAAAACAATAACACTGTCGGTTAAAAAAACTTTGCGTTCATATTCTTTGTACCAGCCGCGTTTGGCAAACAACTGGCTTTCTACCTGTGCGGTACTGTCATAAAAATCAACATGTAAAGTATTCGGAAATTCAACCCTTGGTGTATCAAATAAATACCGCAACATGAATGGTGCTTTTAGATCGGCTTTTAATTTTCCGCCGGTACTTAATAAGCTCTCAATATTTTTTCCTTCCTCCACACCATCTTTCTTTTTACCTAAGGCCTGCACTTGTTTAATATCATTTTCGCACGAAACAATCATAATGCAACATAAAAATGCAAGTGATATTTTTTTTACTGTGTGAAATGAAATTGCCATTGTGGTAATTGAATTGCAAACTTAAACTATCAAACTAAAATCAAACATTATTTAACTCGCTGATAGCAAATAAACCTTTGAATAATAAATATGGATCGGCGTTCAATTTATTTTTTATATGCGGCATAAAAAAATCCATATCACCTCCTGTCAGCATTACTTTTAAATGACTGTATTTTTCATTATACGCATCGATGATGCCATCAATTTCTTTTGCCATGCCAATAATTACGCCGCTTAATAAATTAGTTTTTGTATCATAGCCGATCAGCGGAAAGCTGTGCTCTGCCTCTATCATAGGCAACATGGCTGTTTGTTCGTGCATGGCACGGAAACGCATATTCATTCCCGGAGAAATACTACCGCCTAAAAATTCATGAAATTTATTTATATAATTATAAGTGATGCAGGTGCCCAACCCAATGGCCAAACAATGTTGCTGCGGATACAGATCAACAGCTGCACTGCAAATCGCCAACCTGTCGGCACCAATCGTTTCCGGTTTGCCAACAGCAGTTGTGATGGGAATTTTGCTGGCATAACTGAGCTTATGAAATTTTGTTTTTGCACTCAATAATTCTTCCAATGCAGTATCATGATTAATAACTGATGAAAGAATTGATTTTTGCGGCTGATATTTTTCCAATAATTTTTCTATGGCCGAGGGATGATCGCTTTCGAGCACCACCACATCATTTAATTCTCTTCCCGTAAAAATGGCAAGCTTTAACCGCGAATTTCCAAAATCAAAACAGAAGGCAGTTTGCATGAAATTGATTTATACGCCAAAATTAAATTTAAAAACAGTATTTGCAAATGTATTCTATCGTTAGGTTAGGTGATGATTTGATTGATTTGCTTTGTTATCTTCGAACCGTTAATTTTAATCATGATGCCGCTTTCTGTTGTGATCATAACATTCAACGAGGAAAAAAATATTGAGCGATGCCTGAAAAGTGTTCAGGGCATTGCCGATGAAATTATTGTGGTCGACTCTCTTTCAACTGATGCAACCGAGGAAATTTGCAGCCGTTACTATGTTCGCTTCATCAAACAAAAATTTCTGGGCTATATCGAACAAAAGAATTTTGCACTGGATCAAGCAACAAATAATTATGTGTTGAGTTTGGATGCCGACGAAATGTTAAGCGATGAATTACGGCAAAGCATCATTGCCATAAAACAAAAACCATTTTCTGCCGATGCTTACTCGATGAATCGTTGCAGCAGTTTTTGTGGCAAATGGATCAAACATGGCAATTGGTATCCCGATAAAAAAATAAGGTTGCTCGATAAAACAAAAGGAAAATGGGGCGGAATCAATCCGCACGATAAGATTGAAATGCAGACTGGCAGCGGCTTACAGCACTTGAGTGGCGATATTTTTCATTACAGTTATTATTCGCTCGAAGAAGTGATCACACAAAATAATAAGTTCACCACCATCCAGGCAAAAGCCATGTTCGATGCTGGAAAACCCGCCAATTATTTTAATTTAATTATTAATCCGTTGGTAGCTTTTATCAGTGGCTATATTTTTAAACTCGGGTTTTTAGATGGCGCCGACGGTTTTTTTATTGCGTCTTCGGTTGCGTATCAAACCATGGTCAAATACGCGAAACTGCTGCATTTGCGAAGAAAATAATTTTATTTTTTTGTTACTGGCTTTTACAACTTTGGTCATCACCTGTTGCGTCGCACTCTTCAACGTTCAGGACATTATTGAGCTTTATTTTTTGAACCACAAAGACACGGAGGCACAAAGGTTCACTAAGAAAAATCCTTGTGTAGCTTAGTGTCTTTGTGCCTTAGTGGTTCAAATTTTTTTAAATAATATCCCAAACAAATCACCAACGAAAAAATCGCAACACCATATTGTCCTTCCAGCGAATCATCAGTAATTAACGGAATCATCAAACTCATCATTAAACAAACCGAAAAAATATTTTTCAACGAAAAAAACGGCAACAAAAAAATTAATCCTGCCGAAAATAAAATAACTCCCAACCAACCACTTGCTGCGGAATAGATCAACCATTCATTCGTTGGAATAAATCTTTCGTAGTTCTGTGTTGTGGGGTGAAATTGTTGATGCCAACTAATTATTTCATTCTTTAAATCACCAAAACCAACGCCGGTATATGGATGTTGTTTTGTAATAAACCAACCGGCTTTCATCGATAAAACCCTTGCCCCGTCTGAAGATCCGGTCTCGATCTTTCCGTTCGAATAATTATTGAAATCATACAAAACATATTGCACACGGTTGTGTAAAGTGGGAAAACTTCGATATGCAATAAATGCAAGAACCGCAATCGAAACCAATAACAATAAACTTATTTTTCTTGTTTCTTTTTTAAAAAGAAAATAAAAGATCATCACAAAAATGCTTGCATACAAACAAAGCAACCCTGTTTTTGATGCCAGCAAATGCAGATAAACAATCAATAAAAAACATAGAATGCCGCCAATTATTTTTTCAATTTTTGTTGATTCGATAATCATTTGCCAGTTCAATAAAATGATCGATAAACTTATCAGCCAGCTAAACCGGATATGATCATCATCCAAAACTGTTGGCATTACTTTGGCAACGAGATACGATTTTGTGATGGCATCTTTATCATTCAAAAAAATGATCACACTCCACAAACATCCTATCAGTACAACAATATTCAGCAGCC
>JAGWPQ010000337.1 GCA_028877045.1 Bacteroidota bacterium
CATCATCAATGATGCCAATGGTGGCAAGCCTCTGGGAACGGTAACAGAGAATTTAGGATATTATTCATCATTACATCTGCGAAACGAACTTGCAAACATGAAGGAAGATCAATACGAAAAAGAATATAAAACTTCTTTACCCGAAAATGTAGAGATGAAGAATTTTAAAATAGATTCGGTTAAGAATTATGATGACCCGATTGCTATAACCTACGAAACATCCTATCCGGCATTTGGCGATAATGATATTATTTATTTTAATCCGTTACAGGAAAACATCATCAAAAAAAATCCATTCGTTGCAGCACAAAGGTTTTATCCGGTTGAAATGCCTTTTACGCAGAATCTGACGTATACGCTGAGCATGGAAATCCCCAAAGGTTATGTTGTGGATGAATTGCCAAAAAGCACAAGATTGACATTGAACGGTGAAGATGGAATGTTTGAATATATCATTCAGAAAGACACCGAAAATATTCAGATGAGGGTGAGATTAAAAATCAATAAGGCGAATTTTACGAACGAAGATTATGAAACGCTGAGAGATTTCTATGCTTTCATCTTTAAAAAACAATCCGAACAAATAGTATTTAAAAAAGTGAAATCATAAGTATGAAGAAGATCCTTGCAATTATTATTTTTTCTTTTCCTGTTTTGGTAAAGGCGCAAAATTATAATGTATCATTAATACCTGATTCGCTGTTGCAGAATGCAGATGCAGTATTACGTTTCGAGGATTCTAAAATATTAATTCATTCGCCAAAATCTGCAACATATAAACATAAATATGCCATCACGATTTTAAAAGAATCGGGTGATGAATACACACAGTATATAAATCATTACGACAAATTTGATAAGCTTACCGATGTTGTTGCAAGATTATACGATGCTACCGGAAAATTGATGAAGACAGTTAAGAAAAGAGAAATGGATGATATTGCTTATGAAGACAGGATAACGCTTTTCAGAGATGCAAGAGTAAAAAAATATCAGTTTTATAATAAGTCGTATCCTTTCACTGTTGAGTTTGAGGAAGAAGAAGAAATGGATGGTTTATTTCAATTACCTGTTTGGGATCCTGTAGAGAGTGAAAATTTTTCGGTTCAGCAAAGTAATTTTTCTGTTGAAGTTCCAACAGGATACAAAATTCATTACAAGCTTTTAAATACAACTGCTCAGCCTAAAATAATGAATAGCGGGAATACTACCTTTTATCAATGGGAAGTAAAAAATATAAAAGCAATCGAGGATGAACCTTTGATGGACGATATAAACAATCACATTCCCGGTGTTTATATCACGCCATCAAATTTTGAAATAGGCGGATATAAAGGAAATATGGATAGTTGGAATGATCTTGGAAAATTTATTCTTGAATTGAATAAAGGAAGAGATGAATTGCCTGATAATGTTAAACAACAGGTTCATCAGTTAACCGATAATCTTTCATCGGTTGACGAAAAAATAAAAGTTTTATATAACTACATGCAACAAAACACGCATTATGTTTTGGTAACGCTTGGTATGGGCGGCTGGCAACCTTTCGATGCAAATTATGTTGCACAAAATAAATACGGCGATTGTAAAGCATTAAGTAATTACATGGTTAGTTTATTGAAAGAAGCTAAAATAAATGCCAAATATGTTTTGGTCACTGCCGGTGCGGGTAAACGCGGCTTGTGGCCCGATTTTCCTGCACCTTATTTTAATCATGCCATCATGTGTGTGCCTGAGGGAAAAGATACAACATGGTTGGAATGTACCAGCCAGACAGAAAGTGCCGGCTTTATGGGAACATTTACCGGCGACAGGGATGTTTTATTGATTGATGATGATGGCGGCCATGTAGTACATACACCTGTTTATTCTGCAAAGAATAATTTGGAATCACGAAAAGTAAATGCAAGTATTGATGAAAATGGAAATCTTGTTGCCGAAATTTTTACAAAACATTGCGGTACACAACAGGAGTTACAGCATAGTTTGATACACGATGCAACCAACGAACAACGCGAAAAATATTTGAACAGCACCATCAGTTTGCCTACCTACAAAGTAGAAAAATCCGATTACAAAGAGATGAAAGGTAAAATTCCTGTGGCTGATGAATATTTAAAAATCACTTCTCCCAATTATGCATCTGTATCGGGTAAAAGACTTTTTGTTCAGCCTAATTTATTTAATAAAGCATCTAAATTAACTCCTGATGCAGAAAGAAAATTTGATATTAAAATGAAATATTCATATCTCGATATTGATTCTATCGATATAAAAATTCCTGCTGATTATAAAGTAGAATCGATGCCAAAAGATCAGAATATAAAAAATGAGTTTGGCGAATATAAAATATCTTATCAGTTTGATGGAACTACAATTCATTTGGTAAGATTGCACGAAGAAAATACCAAGAGCTTTCATGCAAGTGAGTTTAGTAACCTAGTAAATTTTCGTGATGCTATGTATAAGGCTGACCGAGCTAAAATTGTTTTTGTAAAACAAACAGAATAACTTTTTTGCCACAGATGGCATGGATAAACATGGAGTTGTTTTAAAAAATTATCTGGTCATCTGTATTCTGTGGCAAACATTTTTATGGATTATGTTCTAACTGAGGTTTCTTTCTTCTGTGAATTGTTTTATGTGAGTAATCCGATGAAAGCACTGTTATGTTTCCATCTACTTCTAAAACAACCAAATCGGCTTCACTGATGTTTTTTACACCATGTTCTCTTACTGCCATCTCTACTTCTTCCATACTCATCATCGACTTCTTTAATCCTTCCTGCTGAATTCTTCCGCCAACAACAATTACAATTTTTTCGCCCTGCACAATCTTGCTGAACTTGTCAGATTTACGCAGAAAAATTTTAAAAATATAATTGGTAACAAACAATCCCAAAGCCGCGGCCATGCCACCTTGTACGGTTGTATCATTTCCTACCATGGCATTTTGCACGCTGTTGCTGATGAGTAAAATAAACACCAGATCAATTACCGAAAGCTGGGTTAATTCTTTCTTGCCAAATATTCTGATGGCCAGAATAATAAAAACATAGATGGTTACAGATTTTCCTGCAATGATTAAATAGTCGATCATATTTCCCATGCTTTTTTATTTTTAAATTAAAAGTAATTACACGAATTAAAGCGAATTACACGAATTAGCATGTATTAAAAATAAAAACTAAAATTTAAAGAAAGAAAAACTAAATCGTTTCATACGCTGTCAGGTTGAGTAACCAATTTCTGCTGCGCAGAAAAGGACATTGAAAATGACAGATTGGCCACAAAGACGCTAAGGCACGAAGTTTTAAAAAGCTTCGCTTTTTCTTTGTTTCTTAGTGTCTTCGTGGCAAAAAATAATTATTTGTTTGCAAGTGGTTTTCAAAACTTTTTTTGCTAACTGTCATTGGCAGCTTGTCGAAACCGATTAATTAACAACACAATTCGTGTAATTCGTAAAAATTCGTGTAATAAATTTCTATTTACAATTAGCCGGTATCACTTCATCAATAGTTTTTTTCAAATCTAAATAAATTTCTTTTTTATGTTCGCTGATGATACTCTTTGTAAAAATAATACAGGCATAATTGCGGCAATTATCGATCCACGGCCAGGTGCCGAATAAGCCGGGGCAAGATACCACAACGCTTTTCCCGTTTTCATCGGCTTCCTGTATCCATTCGCCCAAACCATAATTAAAACCTTCAGCAGTTTTCGGTGTGTATTTGATTGGAACATTTGTTGTTTCGGATTTTTGCATTTCTGCAATTGATTGTTCACTCAAAATCCTTTTGCCATTGAACATTCCTTTATTTAATATCATCGATAAAAAATTCATGTAATCAATGGCGGCAGATGTAGCACCCCCCGACGGATTAACCGCCTTCTCGCTAAAAAATGAAGTATTGCGCATCGACAACTGCCG
>JAGWPQ010000338.1 GCA_028877045.1 Bacteroidota bacterium
AAAAAGAAAAAAAATAATAAAGAATATTTACTGTTATTCAACTGCATCGTGCATTGTTTATGAAGCAATAATTCTGAAACGATTTTATAAGCTTTTTATTACTTTTTTGAGCAGATTAATTTAGGAAAACAGGCAGCAGTGATAAAGACTGAATACTTATTTTAAAAATTCATAATCTCTTTCCACCAAACAGATCCTTGTTTTATAATTCGCATACCATTCTTCTCTCCCTTTTTGCTGTGCCATCAAATGTTCGGTATTCTTTTTCCAGTTCTTAATGGCTTCTACACTTTCCCAATACGAGACTGTGATCCCTAATTCATTTCTTGCCGATTCGTGTCCCAGATAACCGGGTTGCTGCTGAGCCAATTCAACCATGCGATCGGCTGTTGATTCATATCCATTGTCCACATCAGTTCTTAACGAAGTAAAAATGACCGCATAATAAGGTGGCTTAGGTGTTTGTGCTATCATGATTTTTCTTTTGCGAGTTGTAAAAAATGTTGATGCAATTTTAATACCTGCGGCATCACCAGTTGCTGTTCATCATTCACAATAATAAAATCGCAGAGTTTCATTTTCAGATCTTCATCAATTTGTTTATCCATTCTTGCCAGCACATCATGCCTTGTAACATTGTCTCTGTCCATCACCCTTTTTATGCGAAGATGTTGGGGTGCAAAAACACCGATCACAAAATCAACCCCTGCAGCAGATGCCGATTCGAACATCAACGCTGCTTCTTTAATGGTGTAAGCCGATGTTTGTTGCTGCATCCATTTTTGTGCAGCATCGATAACAACCGGGTGTGTGATAGAATTTAATATTTCTAATTTATGTGTATCGTTAAAAACGATCGACGCAATATATTTTCGGTTGAGTTGATTGTTTATATAGGCTTCTTCACCAAATTCTTTTTTAATCGATGTTATGATGGTCTCATCTGTTTCCATTAATTTTTTTGTAACAACATCTGCATCAAACACAGGAATTCCCAACACGCTGAAAACAGCTGCCACAGTGCTTTTGCCACTGCCAATACCTCCTGTTAAACCAATTCTTAACATCATGAATGAATTAAAAACTAAAAATAGAAAAAATAAAAACTAAATCGTTGAATTATTGAAATGGTTTGTTTTTCAAAAACTTCTTAATTACACAACAACTAATTCGTGTAATTCGAAAAAATTCGTGAAATAAAAAAATTAAAATCGCACCAATAAAAAAGTCCGAATGCGTTTCAGCAAATCGGACTAAAGTTATTTTAGTTTTTAGATTTTACAATTTTAGTTTTTCGTTGCATTTATTTTGCAGGAGTTGCTGCTTTATTGATTGCTGCAGTCCACTCCTGACTGATCGCAGATCTTTCGATCTTTAAATAACTTCCGGGATTAACTTCGATTTGTAAAGTAGCATCTTCATTTACTTTGTTGATAGTAGCATGAATGCCGGCAATAGTAACGATCTTATCGCCTTTTTGTAAATTGTCGATGAACTTCTTTTGTTCTTTTGCTTTTTTTGCCTGAGGGCGAATTAAAAACAACCAGAATACAATAAAGATCATTCCCATAAATATCAGGGAAGTATACGGACTTCCACCCTGCTGTGGATTTGCCATCAATAAGCTTGAATTAAACATTTGTTTTTTGTTTTAGTTTTTAAAATTATTTTTTATTGGGGATTGGATGAGGCTCAACGATCTTATCGTTGGTACCGCCTCCGTTAATAGTGCCTTCAAAATAAAGATAATGTTCGGTACCGTTTTTTGTATTTGTATTGACAATGATCGTTTTCCTGACATCACCGCTGGTGCCCACTTTTTTGCTGTCGAACGAACCTGTTACCAATCCCTCTGCACCGGGTGCGATGGGTTGTTTGGTATAATCTGCAACCGTGCAGCCGCAACCGGGCCGTACGTTGGTTAATATCAAAGGCTTATCGCCTGTATTCTTGCAACGAAATTTAATATCGATCTTTTCGCCTTTATTAATGGCGCCAAACTTTACGATAGAATCGATCCATTGTACAGTTGTATAATTGGCACTGTCGGCAGCAGCAGCTTTTGAAGCATCCAACTCTCTTTCGCTTTTATTTTTACAGGAGAAAGAGAATAATGAAACAGTTATTAGCAGAGAAATGAAAAAATATTTCATAATTATATTTTTTTGCAAAACTAATGAGCCTTTGGCTTAAAATCTATTTTTTGAATTTTTCCTTCCGACATTAATTCTTTGTGAATATTATCGAGGATACCATTTACAAATTGTCCGCTTTGCGGTGTGCTGTAATCTTTTGCGAGATCGATATATTCGTTGATGGTAACTTTTGTAGGA
This sequence comes from Bacteroidota bacterium, assembly GCA_028877045.1. Classification (GTDB taxonomy): domain Bacteria; phylum Bacteroidota; class Bacteroidia; order Chitinophagales; family Chitinophagaceae; genus CAIQDX01. Next base: position 2,334 of record JAGWPQ010000338.1, read on the forward strand.
ATGGTTTCGAAATACAACAGTTCGCATATCCCCATATTTATAATGATCATATCAAGCAATGCAATACGGTCGGCATCCCAATTTTTTAATTTCGGTTTGATGAGATCTAAAGTGTATTCTTTTTTATCGATAACCGTGGTCAACAGTGTTTTTGCGAACAGCCATTTATCAGGAGAAATAATTTGCTGTAAGTTATATGCAGCAGGCTTTTGAAGGAAATTCAAAACCAACTGGCTCATCATTTCACCATCATCGTCCCAATTACTGAACAGTTCTTCGATATGCGATTCGAACGACTCGTTGGGCAACATCAGATTGGTAAAAATAAATTGCAG
>JAGWPQ010000339.1 GCA_028877045.1 Bacteroidota bacterium
GATAAAATTCCAAAATCAATCACCCTTCCCGATTGAGAAAGATTGAAATAAAATTTATTGGTCACAAAATGAACAGTGAATTTTCCAAACTGATTCACAAAAAAAGTAGCACTCACTTTACCTGCTTTCGAATCAACGGAATCTTCGGGATTATTATTTACATTATTATCGGTATACTGATTATTTGATTGAGTGTCGGTATTAGTTTCATCATCTTTTAATGAATCGGGTATAACCCTTATCGGCTCTACTTTAACGGGCGCTCCCCTGTTTGGAATAAAAGTACCCGAAGTAATTATTTGAGATTTATAAGTTGACGGAGGATATGGAGCAGATGAAATGCTCATCGCAGGATCGTACACCATTTTTGTTGTATCTAATCCGTCCATCACACTTCTTATCGTATCGGTACGAGTGCCGCTTACAGAATCAGTTGTCACATTTCTCTCGGGTGGATATAAAGGAAAATCCATTCTTTCCTGATTATTGGAGGGCACTGCTTCTTCGGCAGAAGGAACAATTTTTACAGGTTCTCCCGGCTTGCCAATCACCGTACCGGTAATTAACTGGGCACGTAACTGACTATGTTCGGGTGGCAAACTATATTTTGAAACAACATCAGTACTTCCTACTGCAATTAATGTTGTGTCTAACACATCCAATGGATTCTTAACTTTTATTCCGTAATCAACCGGCTGTTGCTGAACAACGATCTTCTTTAAACTATCTTCAGGTATGGGTTTAAATACAACTACATTTCCCTCTTTAGCACTGATGACACCTTGCAAATATTGTGCTTTCAAATTTGTTTTAACCGGTTGCTTATTTTGATTGCTTGTTTCGATGGTAGTATCCAATCCCTGTAAAACAGGTTTAACTTTAATGGCAGGTTTTAATTTCGGAACAAAAGCGGCTTTCTTTTTTGCAGCCTCGATCGAATCTTTTTTGCTGATCGGAACAAACAACAATGGTTTATTTTTTTTAGATATGATCGTTCCCTTGATCATCTGAGCGGTAAACTCATCTTTGATGATCTTATCCTTATTACCAGTCCTGACAGTTGTATCTAATCCCTGTAAAACAGGAGTTCCGTTTACAAAAAGTTTGGATCTGGGTACTGATGTGTCTTTTTTCTGCACCACAACTGCAGAATCTTTTTTCTTAACAAGAAGTGCTGATTCTTTTTTTTGTGTGAAAATTATTGAATCCTTTTTCTTAATAACAGCTGATGTATCTTTTTTCTGAGCAACAACAGATGAATCTTTTTTATTAACAGGAAGAATGATAACTGCTTTCTTTTTTACAGGCACAATTGTTCCTTTGATCACTTGCGACTGAGCCATTGCAAATGAAAAAAGAAAAACTGATGTCGTTAAAAGAAATAGTTTTTTCTTCATACAATCTTTATTCCACTTTTAAAGCAGAAGCAAAATATTTTATTTTATCCATATCTTTTATTCCGTGTGTAACTTCGAACTTACTGTTTATATCAACTGAAAACAGGTCTTTTGCTACAGTATCCTGAGCAAACATTTTTAATTTATCGGCATCATCAGGTTGAATGCCTCCGCTTAAAAAAAATGGTTTGCGGATATTCAATCCCTTCAACACATCCCAGTTAAATTTTTTTCCCGTTCCGCCATAACCAGCTCCTTCGGTATCGAATAAAAACATATCGACTACATCCTGATAATCTTTGATCTTCCATAAAATATTATCCGATTCGCTCAACCTGAAAGCTTTGATGGTTGTAACATAATTCGAAATCTTTTCGCATTCTCTCGGTGTTTCATCGCCATGCAATTGCACCAGATATAAACCACAATCATCAACCGTTTTTAAAATATCTTCTTCATACGCATTTACAAACACACCTACTTTATTTATTTTCCCTTTTACTTTTTTTATTTCGCTTGCGGGAACATGTTTAAAAACATACCGCGGACTTTTAGGATAAAAAATAAATCCGCAAAACTCTATACCTATTTCATCTAATTGACGAACCTGATCCATATCAGTCATGCCGCAAACTTTTATTCTCATTCCAATTTTGTTTTTAATTGTGTTACAAAACTGGCAAAGGCAACCGAAGGGTTAGGTTCTTTCATAAAATTTTCTCCTATCAAAAAACCTTTGAATCCTGCATTGTGTAAAGTTACGATTGTATCAACGTTACTGATACCACTTTCTGCTATCGCTAACTTTCCTGTTGGTATCTTGTTAATCAGATGCAGGGATGTATCAATATCCACAATAAATGTTTTTAAATTTCGGTTATTCACTCCTACAAAATCAATGTCATCACAAATATGTCCTAACTCTTCATCGTTATGAATCTCCAGCAATACTTCCAATCCTAAACGTTTTGCCAGGCTCGCAAATTGTTTAACTTCCTGAACAGTTAAACAGGCAGCGATCAGTAAGATAACATCGGCTCCAATTGATTTTGCTTCGATGATCTGGTATTCATCGATCATAAAATCTTTTCTGAGGATCGGGATTTGATTGAATCTTGCTTTCAGCAGATCGTTTGTATTTCCGCCAAAGAATTTCTCATCAGTTAAAACAGAAATTCCTGATGCATATTCTGCATACGCTTTTGTTACATCTTCAACAGTTGAAATATTGTTAATGATCCCTTTTGAAGGAGATTTTCTTTTATACTCGGCAATAATTCCTGTTCTGTTTTTATCCAATAAAAATTCATGAAGCGATAAAGTTTTTCGCTGAAACAAATCAGACATTTCCAAATCAGAAATACTTTTTTCTAACTTCTTACTTTCTACTTCTATCTTTTTATTTGCTACTATCGTTTCTAAAATATTCATCTATTGTAAACTGATTAATTTTTGTAAACATTGATAAGCTTTACCGCCATCTAAACTTTCTACTGCTGCTTTATAAGCTTCTTCATAATTTTTATAATTACCCGTACAATGCAGTGCCATTGCGGCATTTGCCAATACTACCGCATTCTGTGCGAAAGTTCCTTCACCTTTAATTATTTTGGTAAACAATTTTGCA
>JAGWPQ010000340.1 GCA_028877045.1 Bacteroidota bacterium
ATAAAGAAACATATTTTTTAATACATTTGAAGCTATAAGTTTGTAAAGACTTATAGCTTTTTTTATGAGTGCAAGAATTATCATCGATAAAACGAGTGGAATATTTTTCAGAGCTTCAGTATTTACAGTTTATTTCGATGGGAAAGAAGTTGCAAAAATGCATGATAAAAAAACTTTCGTTTTAGAGGATGCAGGCGTATATGCAATTCAATTAAAAACAAATTGGTTAAAAACCCAGATTTTAATAGTAAAAGTTAATAATGGTGAAACAATAGATTTGTCTATCAGAAATGGAATGAAATATTACACGGGGTTATACTTAACTTTTATAGGTTCTTTGCTGCTCAATGGTATTTTTCTTTCAGGAAAAATTCAAAGACCTCATTGGTTTGTTTCAGTACAAGTATTTCTGATGTTAGGTTTTGTGGCTTACACAGTTTTCTATCTTATTTTTAAAAAAGGCGAAGTTTGGATTTTAGAGGATGCAAATAAAGAACATTTCTAATTGAATATTTTTATGTTTTGTTGCCCGGTTGTTATAGCTTTGAGTAACATATTTTTTGGATGAAACACGCAATAGCAATTTCAATTTTTCTTCTGCTTTTTTTTGAAACATTTGCGCAACAGAAATTGGTCGGGAAAATAATGGATGCTGAATCCGGTTATCCTATAGCTTCAGCAAGTGTTTATTTAAGCAATACCTCAATTGGTACAGTATCGAATGACAGCGGAGAATTTTTAATTAATAAAATCCCATCAGGAAAGTATGATTTAGTTGTTTCATGCATTGGTTACGAAACTTACATTCAAACACTTGAACCCGGTAAACTTGCATTTCTAAACATCAAACTTAAACAAAGGATTAAAGAACTTAAAGAAGTTGTTGTAGAGAGTTTTGATAAAAATGGATGGCAGAAATATGGCAACTTTTTTCTTGAATCTTTCATAGGAAAATCGGGTAATGCTGATAATTGTAAAATACTAAACAAGGATGTTATAAAGTTTAATTATTCTTCATCCAAAAATTTATTAAAGGCTTTTACTACAGAACCGCTTATCATTCAAAATAAAGCATTGGGATATAACTTAAAATACGATTTGCAATTATTTACTTATAACTACAATACAAACATACTTTATTATGAAGGGTATCCATTTTTTCAGGATATGGAATCTAATAAAGTTCATAAACAAAAACGCTGGCTGCAAAAAAGAGATGAGGCTTTTTATGGGTCTATGATGCATTTTATGCGTGCATTATTCAGAAACAAATTGGCTGAAAATAAATTTGAGGTAAGAAAAATTGTTGAACAAAAGAACATGAATATTTTAATTGACAAACTATTACCAGGCGATAGTATTGCTTATGCTTTAGACAGTGTTACTGTTTCGCTGGAATTTAAAGGGAAACTCGATATTGTGTATAAGGGGAAACGAATGATTTATAATGACAATAATTCTTCCATTAAGTTCCGTAAAGATGAATTCCCAACATCTCAAATAAAATTAATTGGAGATAAAAATATTGAAGTAGTAAGTAATGGAAGTTATTATAATCCTGTTAGTGTATTAGCAAATGGGTACTGGGCGTTAACTGAAAAGATTGCGAATATGCTGCCGTTTGATTTTAAGCCTGCAATTCAACAAATAAAAAAGCCCAAATGATGATAGAGCCTTTATTTAATCTACCTATCTAAAATCATCTTCTCCCAAATCTTCATCTTCACCAAAATTAATATTGCCCAGATTCATCATGCTACCCATCAGGTCTTTGAACTCAATTTTTCCTTCAATGACTTTTTTACTTATCAAAGAATAAGATGCCAATCCATGCAATACAAATTCCATCAGCAACGCCGTTTCTTTTTCATTGGCTGCATGAAAATATTTTTTTACAAAAGCAT
>JAGWPQ010000341.1 GCA_028877045.1 Bacteroidota bacterium
CAACAGGAAGCCCTTATAAAGTAATGGGTCTGCAATTGAAATTCCAGTTTAACTGTCGCGATTATGGTGTAACAAGCACCAGCATTGCCGATAACATAAACATCGAATGCAACATGAATTTCAATAACAAATAATTACAGTTCTAAAATTAATTATCATGAAACGAATCACTATATATTCCAGTTTCCTGGTGTTCCTTTTATTTGCTCTTACGGGTTGTTACAGAGATATCATATATCCTGCTACTGCCGTTGACCCAAATGGACCACCACAATTTGTAAGCTTTAAAGCAGACCTCATTCCTCTATTCGCCAATAACTGCGCAAAAGCAACATGCCATGTATCAGGTAGTGTAAAACCTTACCTAACATCAGATGTTGCGTATGCACAATTAACCGGTGGTGGATTTGTGAATATCCTTGTTCCCAATCAAAGTATCATTTACCAAATGATAAATGGCGATATGCAGCCCAATATTCCATCTGCAAAAGACAGACAAAAAATATATGACTGGATACGCAATGGCGCACCAAATAATTAAGAGATTTTTAAATTAAATAAAATGAAAAATATTATAAAAAGCCGCTTATTAGTTGGTACAGCATTAAGCTTCTTTCTGCTTACATTAAGCAGTTCATTGATGGCACAAACCGATAGTGTTGCGGCTGCCCCTGAAATCAAAACCGTAAAACCTGCAAAGCCTGTTAAAAACACTTTTAACAGCACTTTCCTTATAGATAATCAATCAGTCATGGTTCCTGTAAAAGGCGCTATTGAAATGGTTATTCAACACCGTTTTGGCACCATCAACAATGGTTATAAAGATATGTATGGTTTATTTGCCCCGTCAAATATGAGACTTGGTGTTACATATTCTCCAATAAAAAATTTAAGTATTGGTGGCGGCTTAACAAAATATAATTTGTTATGGGATATTGAAGCCAAATACGCCATCATCAAACAAACGCCCGGAAAATATCCGGTAAGCATTACTTACTATGCGAATATGGATTTTGATACCAGAGAAAATGTGGACAGCAGCTTGTTTAAATATAACTCTCAGCGCTACGCGTTTTTTAACCAAATAATCATTGCACGAAAAATCAATGAACGTTTATCTGTTCAGGTAGCACCAAGTATTTCGCATCAAAATGCAGTGAGTGGTTTTTATACCAAGAAAGACAGCACAGGTACTTCAACTTTTCAGAGAATGAAATTCGATCATTTTGCAGTTGCTGTTTCTGCAAAATACAGTATCACATCCAACACAGCTTTGATAGTTGATTACAATCAGCCTCTCACAAAACACAACACCAATAATCCCTGTCCAAGTTTATCTTTTGGTGCAGAAATGCATACCAGCGGACATACTTTCCAGATATTCTTTACAAACTATTATTTCCTGAGTCCGCAACAAAACAACTTGTACAACCAAAATGCGCCTTTTACTTACACAAAGGATGCAGCAGGGAATACCGTACAGGGCGGAAAGTTTTTACTTGGATTTAATATCACAAGATTATGGTGATAAAGAAAAAGATCTGATGTAGATTTATTGCAATAAACTTCGAGAGTTGTAGTTGCATCATAAAAGGCCTTTTAATAATTTTATTAAAGGGTCTTTTGCTATAAATATCAGGAAAAATGAAAACGATCATTTCTAATTTAATCATGGTGGCTTTAAGTTCATTTTATATTTCTTGTAATGAACATCCCAAACATGATAAAGTAATATCTGCTACCGATACACTCATCAGTAAACATGGCAATAAGCCCGGCTCAAGTTTTTCAGACACTTTGGTCATTAAAAATGCAGCGGCTGTATTTTATGATCCCGATTCTGCTCAATTAGAAAAAATAAAGAAGCTTAACAAACCCATGGAATTCAGCAGCCTCATACATCAGAATTTTTATTTGATGAGAAACGCTAAAATAGTCATATCGAAGTACTGGCATGATCTAAAAATAATTGAAGTAAATAAAATAAGGTATCTGTTGTTTGTAAAAAAAGATCAGTCCAAAATATTACTTGATTTGAATACCAAGGATGATATCGCAGGGATCATCCTGTTCAATGGAATCAAAGACCCGCAGTTGATAGATATGATGAATATCGATACCGAATTGAATTTTTATTACAATCATTAGGTCACAGTTTTAAAAAACCTGACAGCGCATACATTTAAAAACCGGTATCACAAATTGAATATCCGGATTTCTTTCATTTCATTTGGAGTATCTGACCATTGATAGAGGGTCTCCGGTTCAAGTCCGGATTCAGACCTTACCTACAAGCCATCCTTGCTGATGGCGTTTTCTTTTAGTACCATTGCATTTTAAATACAACAGGTTTTCTACTTTTCTTTATTATTTTTAATTAGATAATAAAACATTCTTTCTTAAAATAACTTCAGTGATGAAAAAGCGAATCGCGTTATTTCAAATTTTTCTGGTCGTTTCACTCACACTTTTTTTTTCTGAAAGTGTATTCGCACAGGATAAAAAGTTGGTTATCCGAATCGCAAAACTCAAGATCGATCCGGTACAATTGGCGAGTTATAAAGTTGCATTAAAAGAAGAAATGGAGATATCTGTTCGTATAGAGCCTGGTGTATTATCCTTATATGCCCTAGCAGATAAATCGGATCCTGCCAGTATCACCATTTTCGAGATTTACGCTAATGAAGATGCCTACAATGCTCATAGAGAAACAGCTCATTTTAAAAAATATAAAACCGGAACAAAAGATATGGTTAAATCGCTTGAACTTCTGGACACAGATCCTATTGCACTTGATGCAAAGAAAGATTTAAGTTTGAACTAACATATCCAATGCAACCATTAAAAGAATGATCACTCATTACATTCAAATAAATAATGAAGAAGAAGATCGGGCAAAAACAATTTTATCTCATACTTATCCTGGGATTACTTACTGCCATCGGGCCATTATCTATTGATATGTACTTACCTGCATTCCCGGATATTGCTAAAGGATTGCATGCACCTGTTTCTTCCGTGATGCTATCATTGTCTTCTTTTTTTATAGGTATCTCTGTAGGACAATTAATCTATGGGCCGTTATTAGAAAGGTTCGGCAGAAAGAGACCCTTATATTTCGGTTTGGTCATTTATGCACTATCATCACTGGCCTGTGCCACCACAGTAACAGTAGATTCATTAATTATTTACAGGCTCTTTCAAGCCCTGGGTGGTTGTGTTGGAATGGTTGCAGCAAGGGCAATGGTGAGAGATCTGTTTGCAGTAGAAGATAATGCAAAGATATTTTCTACATTGATGCTTGTTGTTGCAGTATCTCCCATCATTGCGCCGACCTTAGGCGGATATATCACTGCTTATTTTGGCTGGCGATATATTTTCGGGATACTCATATTTGTGATCTTTATTATCATTGCAGGTATATATTTTTTATTACCGGAAAGTAAAAAACCGGACCCTGATTTTTCATTACGACCTGTTTCGATCTTTAAAAGTTATATAAGCATTATAAAACATCAGCAATTTGCCATCTATGCTTTTACGGGAGCCATCGCTTACGCAGGACTGTACTCGTACATAAGTGGTTCGCCTTATGTTTTTATGGTTCTCTTTAAAGTAAGCGAAAGACATTACGGATGGATATTTACAATTATTGCTGCAGGATTAATTAGCGCAAGTCAATTCAATAATCTATTATTGAGAAAATATACTTCCGAACAAATAATCAGATCGGCTCTATTTATTCAAAATATAATTGGAATTGTTTTAGTATCCACTTCAATATTTGGTATCAGCGAATTATATTCAACCATTATTTTGATATTACTATTCCTGAGTTGTCAGGGATTCATATTCCCAAATGCTTCTGCACTTTCCATGGCAGCATTTGGCCATAATGCAGGAAGTGCCTCTGCACTAATGGGTTTTATTCAGATGAGTATTGGAGCACTCATGTCGGCCATGGTTAGTTTTTTACATAATGGCACTTCATTATCAATGACAGGTATCATGGCAGTTTGTTCAATATCGGCTACGATTATTTTGTCGTTAGGGAGAAGAAGAATTTTAAATAAAGCAAGTAAGATATTAGTTGAAGAAGAAGATGTGGAAATGATCAGTACATTTTAATAACAACTTCGGATGTCATATTCATACCGGCCTTTAAAAATTAATGAAGTTTGATAATTGTCAAATAGTTTGCTTTGATCATTTAAAGCCATGCAGTTGTTTAATTTTGCTTTTTCACTTTAAAATGAAAGGATATGCAAAAACGAAAATTAGGGAATAGCAATTTAGAAGTATCGGCAATCGGTTTGGGTTGCATGGGAATGAGTTTTTCTTATGTTCCCTTTCCCGAAAAAAAAGATATGATCGCTTTAATTCAGGCAGCTGTTGAAAAAGGTGTAAACTTTTTTGATACAGCCGAAGTGTATGGCCCGTACACAAACGAAGAATTGGTTGGTGAGGCATTGGCACCTTTTCGTAACGAGGTTGTCATTGCTACCAAATTTGGTTTTAATATTCAGGATGGAAAAATGGCAGGAGTGAACAGCCATCCCGATAATATTAAGAAAGCAGTGGAGGGATCATTGAAAAGATTGAATGTTGATGTGATCGATCTTTTATACCAGCATCGTGTTGATCCAAATGTTCCGATCGAAGATGTTGCAGGTATGGTGAAAGATTTAATTCAGCAGGGCAAGGTTAAACATTTCGGATTATCTGAAGCCGGTGCAAAAACCATTCGTCGTGCTCATGCCGTGCAACCTGTTACAGCATTACAAAGCGAATATTCTTTATGGACAAAAGATCCCGAAGTTGAAATATTACCAACATTGGAAGAACTCGGCATTGGCTTTGTTCCATTCAGTCCGCTTGGCAAAGGATTTTTAACAGGTAAGATGAATACATATACAAAATTCGATAGTTCCGATTTCCGCAGCACACTTCCACGTTTTACAACGGAAGCACTTAATGCAAATTCTGCTTTAGTTGATCTGCTTGGTGTGATCGCAAAAAATAAAAACGCAACAACAGCTCAAATTGCGTTGGCATGGTTGCTTGCACAAAAACCATGGATCGTTCCTATTCCCGGCACGACAAAGTTGAATCGATTGGAAGAAAATATTGGCGCTGCTTTTATTGAACTTACTTCGGATGATCTTAAAGAAATCAATGAAGCCGCATCAAAAATTAAAATTCAGGGAGAACGTTATCCTGAAAGTATTTTAAAAATGACTGGGCTCTGATAATTTTAAAAAGCAAAATCGCTTATTACTAATTCATATTCCCTCACAATTTTTTTGTGTGAGGCTCAACGTGTCCATCCATCAATATATTCTGCAAATAGGTTTTTCTGTTGGCACACTATATTCGGCAACATTTTGCTTGGGTGCCTTTTTTGGGGATTAAAGCTAATGTCAATAAAATCATAAAATATCCTTTTCTAATCAACTTATAATCTCAAAAATCGTCCAATACATCAACTGCAAATTAATTTTATATCACAAAAAAAGACCTATATGAAATTAGCTAATCAACTGTATATCAGTTTTACGGCACTTACATTTATGGGTTTAGTAAGTTGCACGAAAGACAGTGCCGTTAATAATTTAAGTAATTCAGATACACGCATTTACATAACGCAAAGAGACTCAACAGTTAATTTTAGCAGTTATAAAACATTTAGTATCGACGATTCTCTGACTATTCTGGATAATGGACAATCTTACCGGTCCTTAACTTCAACTGGGCAGGCTTTTGTTAATGCCGTTACTAAATATATGCAACAGGCAGGTTATACTTTAGTATCAAAAGCAGCTAACCCTGATTTAGGGATCAATCTAACTTATATTAATACAACTTCTACAGGTATTCTGGATTATAGCAGCTATTACGATTCTTATGGTGGTTATTACGATCCTACTTATTGGGGATATGGAGGTTATGGTTATTACTCACCTTATATGTACGGCACCTATCAGATCAATTCGGGTGCACTGTCTGTTGATATGTTGGATCTAAAGAATGCAGCCGTCAACGGAAAAATAAATATTGTCTGGAATGGATTGATTAGAGGTGAAGGCATTGACGATGCTAGCACTGCAGATAGCCAGGTACAGTCTTTATTCAG
>JAGWPQ010000342.1 GCA_028877045.1 Bacteroidota bacterium
CTGGTTACATACCGAAATGATTTTGATGATGATGTTTGTTATGCTGATGCCTTAGAAAATATTTTAAAAGAAGATGCACAGATAGGGGCGTTCATTGCTGAAACAATAAGAAATACAGATGTACAGATCCCGTCAAAAGCTTACTGGAAAAGAGTTAGAGAGATCTGCACGAAATACAATGTGGTATTGATACTGGATGAAATACCCATTGCATTTGGCAGAACAGGAAAGATGTTTGCTTTTGAACATTACGATATTGAACCCGATATTATTTGTTTGGGAAAAGGATTGGGAGCCGGTATAATACCAATGGCTGCAATTGTTGCAAGAGATGATTATAATATCGCTGCAGATATTTCATTAGGTCATTTTACACACGAAAAAAATCCTTTGGGAAGTGTTGCTGCACGGGCAATGATAGAATTTATTGAATCAAATCAATTACTCGAAAAAGTTTGTGCTGATGAAATATTTATGCGCCGCGAATTAAATTCAATGAAGGAAAAATATTCTTTGATAGGCGATGTGCGGGGCATTGGTTTATTGTGGGGAATTGAATTGGTTACAAACAGAATCACAAAAGAAAAAGCAATTGATGCAGCAGAAAAAGTGATGTATGAATGTTTACAAAACGGATTAAGTTTTAAAGTGTCGCAGGGAAATGTATTGCAACTTTGTCCGCCGTTAATTATTACACGTGAACAATTAACACTGGCATTGAATATTATTGAGAGTGCAATTGCTTCAATAAAAAATTAATTATCCCAACCGTTGGATCTTTTCAATGATCCCTGTTGTAGAAAATCCCTGTACAATAGGATTGATAACCACTTTGCCGCCATTGGCCATCACTTCTTTGGCACCTACGATTTGTTCAATAGTATAATCACCGCCTTTCACTAAAACATCCGGAAGTATTGAGGAAATCAATTGCAGCGGCGTATCTTCTTCAAAGATAACTACCGCATCAACGATCATTAAATTAGCCAATATCAATGCACGGCTTTGTTCATTATTAATGGGACGATCATTGCCTTTTAATCTTTTTGTACTGGCATCACTGTTAAGGCCAACAATTAAATAATCGGCTTCTTTTGCTGCCTGCGATAAAGAAAAAATATGTCCTTCATGCAAAATATCAAAACAACCGTTGGTGAATGCAATTGTTTTTGCATTCACTTTCCATGCAGCAATTGTTCTCAATAATTGTGGCAGGGCGAATATTTTTTTTTCTATTGCATCAATTCTTTTCATAAAATAAATAATTAGAAAAAACTAAAATTGAAAAACTAAAAACTAAATCGTTCCAGAAAATACTCATTTCTAAATATTGTCAGGTGCCTATTTTTCAAAACGATTAATTCGTGTAATTCGAAAAAATTCGTGTAATAAAAATTAAAAACTAAATCGTATAGACTTGTAACTCGTTCAACTCCCGACTCCCGACTCCCGACTCCTGACTCCTGACTCCCGACTCTGAACTCCCGACTCTGAACTCCCGACTTTATTCTTATTATACCAGGGCAATAATATTAAACAAACAGCGCCAATCACTACAACAATTAAAAACTGCGCAAACCATTGAAGCGTTCCGTTGGCATAACCAATCTCGAAAGGGATATCACTTTTCTCTAAAACTTTTGCAATGAAATAAGCATAGGCACCAATGCCGCCCGGCGTGATGATCATACCAATGCTTGCAAATGCCAGCACCGTAATGGCATCGGTAAAACTTAGTCCTGCCGTGCCGACAGTTGCCTGCAATCCAACCCATGTGCCGCCAATGTACATGCTCCAGATAGCAATGGTATAAAAAATGAAAGTCCATTTTTGTTTTAAATTGCGAATGCTTGTTACCCCTTCCCAAATGCCGCGTAATATTTTTTTGATCATGATCACGATCGATAAATGCGCAAACTGTTTGAACCAAACTTTCAGCACAATAAAAATCAATAAAAGTATCCCAACAGCAATTAAAACTTTGGTCGAAGAAAAATGTCCGCTTTTATTTTTTAATAATTGATCGAATATCTGCAATGCATATTCGCCCACGATTTCAAACTGTGCGATGAATGCAATGAAGAAAACAATACCAAGTGAGATAACATCGAAAGCACGTTCAGCCACAATGGTACCTACTAATTTTTCGGCGGGAACTTTTTCATATTTGGCAAGAATGGTACATTTTAAAACTTCGCCTAATCGTGGCACAGCAAGGTTGGCAAGGTATCCTATCATCACTGCAAAAAAAGTATTGATGAAGGAAGGATGATATCCCATGGGCCGCATCAAGATCTTCCAGCGCAAACTTCTGAAAATATGGCTGAGTGTGAGAATTATAAAAACAGGAATGATCAGCCAATATTTTGCATTGGATAATGACTTGATAAATTCTTTCCATTTGTTATCGGGAATTTGATGCAGACTCCACCAAACAAGGAATACACCCAAGCCTAAAAAGAAAACATATTTTAAAAGGGATGAAAGATTTTTTCTCATTCATGATACATTCTTTCGCAATTTACACAACACATTGTAAACTACAGTTTAATTCATCAGAAATTAAAATTTGTTGTATTGTATTTAACTTTTTTAATGACCATGATTTAGGTATGAAAAGGCTGTTGCTTTTAAAGCTTTAACACACGCAGCATCGATAATGCCTTGCTATTCGGTGTATTTTGTTTAACTTTGCCAACTTATTTTACTGCCCTAAATTGGCAAACTGATGTCTAAAAAAAGAATTTTATTTATTGCCACCGAAATGTCGCCCTATTTAGAGTTGACAGAATTTGCAGAGATGGTAAACAAATTAGCAATCAAAAGTAACGACAGTGGATTGGAAGTTCGTTGCATCATGCCGCGCTTTGGTGTGATCAATGAACGTCGTCACAGATTGCATGAAGTGGTTCGTTTATCGGGTATCAATGTTTCAGTTGATAACGATGATTATCCATTGCAAATCAAAGTGGCATCATTGCCCAACGCAAGATTGCAGGTTTATTTTTTAGAGAATGAGGACTTCTTTAAACGTAAACATATTTTTCATGATGAACAGGAAAAATGGTTTGACGATAATGGCTTGCGCACCATCTTCTTTTGCAAAGGCGCATTGGAAACAGTAAAGAAATTCGGTTGGCCCCCCGACATTATTCATTGCAGCGGATGGATGACAAGTTTGGTTCCTGCATTTATTAAAACTGCTTACAAAAAAGAAGCGGTGTTCAGCAACAGCAAAGTGATCTATACCATTGGAGAAAATACTTTCAAAGAAAAATTGGGCAGCGACTTTTTAAAGAAAGCTGTTATCAATGCAAACATCAAGGATAAAGATTTGGAATCTTTTAAGGATAATAACAACACAGCTCTTTTCAGGGGCGGTGCTACTTATGCCGATGCCATTACATTTGGCGCCGAAAAGCCCGATAAAAAATTAAGCGAAGAATTTGCAAAAGTAAAAGGCAAGAAAGTGGTCCCGTTTAAAGGATGGGATACCGATCTGAGCGAATATATTGATCTGTACAACGAACTGGGACATAAATAATCTATCATCCCTTGAACGAATAGATTGATCATTTATATAAAATGTTGATAGTATTTAATAAGTTGATTTGCTGCTTCACTTATATTTGCGACCGTTAATTGTTATTCATTACAAACCATAAATCATAATTAAAATTTTATGTCTTATTTATTTACTTCTGAAAGTGTATCTGAAGGACATCCCGATAAAGTTGCCGATCAGATCTCTGATGCATTAATTGATAACTTTCTGGCATTCGATTCTCAATCAAAAGTGGCTTGCGAAACATTGGTTACAACCGGACAGGTTGTATTGGCCGGTGAAGTAAAATCGAAAGCTTACCTGGATGTTCAGGAAATTGCACGTGATGTGATCCGTAAAATAGGTTACACTAAAAGTGAATATATGTTCGAGGCAAACAGCTGCGGTATATTCTCTGCCATTCACGAACAATCTTCAGATATCAATCAGGGTGTAGATAAAAAGAAAAAAGAAGAACAGGGTGCCGGCGATCAGGGAATGATGTTTGGTTATGCAAGTAATGAAACAGATGATTACATGCCATTGGCATTAGACCTTGCTCATAAAATTTTATTGGAATTGGCAGCATTGCGCCGCGAAAATAAAGCCATCAAATATTTACGTCCCGATGCAAAAAGCCAGGTTACTTTGGAATATGATGATAACAATAAACCTGTGCGCATCGACGCTATCGTTGTTTCTACACAACACGATGATTTCGATACCGAAGCTAAAATGCAGGCGAAGATCAAACAAGATATTATTTCTATTTTAATTCCACGTGTAAAAGCAAAGTATAAAAAATATGCAAAGCTTTTCAACGATAAAATTAAATACCATATTAACCCAACAGGAAAATTTGTAATTGGTGGTCCGCATGGCGATACAGGTTTAACAGGCCGTAAGATCATTGTTGATACCTACGGTGGAAAAGGTGCACATGGTGGTGGCGCGTTCAGCGGAAAAGATCCGAGTAAAGTAGACCGTTCGGCTGCTTATGCAACACGTCATATTGCTAAAAACCTTGTGGCAGCAGGTGTTGCCGACGAAGTGCTGGTTCAGGTTTCTTATGCGATCGGTGTGGCACAACCAACATCCATCAATGTAAATACTTACGGTACAGCAAAAGTTGGATTGAGCGATGGTGCCATCAGCAAAATTGTTGAAAGCATTTGGGATATGCGTCCTTACTTCATCGAACAACGTTTGAAATTGCGTAATCCGATCTATAGCGAGACTGCTGCTTACGGTCACATGGGCCGCAAGAACGAAGTGGTTACCAAAGAATTCAAATCACCCGATGGAAAAGTAAAAACTGTAAAAGTAGAATTGTTCACCTGGGAAAAATTAGATTATGTTCCTAAAGTGAAAAAAGCTTTTGGAATAAAATAAAATTTCCTTTCAAATAATTAAAACCTTCGTCAAAATTTTGGCGAAGGTTTTTTTGTTACGGGCTTTTGTATTTCATGGCATCACCTGTTGCGTCGCACTCTTGTACGTTCTATTTTTTATTCGACAAATGAATTTTATAATAATTATAGATTAGATTTTTTGTCTGTATTGCAAAGTTTATTATTAGTAAGAATTTTGAAAAGAAATAAAATTAACAATATAACTTCGTACGAATTTTAATTATATAATCTTTAATTATTAAAAATTTAAAAAAATGGCAACTGAGTTATTGGCATTTATCAGACCCGTTGCTAAAGAAATATTTGGGCTAATTATCAAGGCAGCTAAATCATCAAAAAAAACAATACAAGTAAATGAAAATAATATAGAGGAAGCATTAACTCAGCACCTTAATAAAGTAAATACTTTTTCTTCTGAAATTTCATTCAAAGAGTTAAACAAACCGAAATCCCTTTTCTCAATTTATGTGCCATTAGAACTTTCAATACTTCCATTAGAAGCTGATGATTCGAAAAACTATGATAACTCAGAAATGAATCCCTATTATATAGGCAAAAATGCTTCAGAAATAATTGAATCCGTTTTTTTAGAGTCGAATAACAATGTCATTTTAAAGGGAGTTCCTGGCGCGGGAAAAACAACAACTCTCAAATTTATCTGTCAAAAACTGCTTACGGATAGTGATTTCCTTGGAAAGGATTTAAAGTTTCCAATACTAATTCGTTTTAGAGAAGATGAGATTTTAAACAACCCAACAATTCCGCTTTTTGAATACATTTTAAATGTTTTTGGCATATTGATCGAGAATTCGATTAGAAATCCGAATCTTATTGAAGCAACAAATCAATTAAATCTATTTAAGAAACAAACGGCGATAAAAATTATTAATCAACAATCTCCGTTATTAGTATTAGATGGTATCGATGAAGTATCAAATGAACAGATAAAGAGTGCACTATTGAAAAATATAAATGAACTTTCACTAAGTGTAACTAATGCCAGATTCATATTAACTACTCGAAAAGGTGACGATATCTTTAATATAGAGAATGCACAAAGTTTTGAACTAGCACCTCTGAATGATAAACAAATAATTGATTTTACAATTAAGTGGCTAAATGAAAAAAAGGCTATCAAATTCTTAGCCCAACTAAAAGATTCTTCAGTTTATGATGCTGCAAAGCGTCCTCTTACATTATCTCATTTATGTGCCATTTATGAAAAGGAGGGAAAAATTCCAGAGAAATCAAGATCTATTTATCGAAAGATTGTGAATTTATTAATTCTTGACTGGAATAGTGAAAACCAAATTAATAGGACTTCAAAATTTGTAGGCTTTGAGTCAGATCGAAAAAAAGAGTTCCTTGAAAATCTGTCATTTGAATTATCAGTTTATTTTAATAAAAATCAGTTTTCTAGTGATGACTTAGAAACATGCTATAGAAATTTGTATATAAAGTATGATTTGCCAATTTTTCAAATGTCAGAAGTTCTAAATGAAATTCAAGTTCATAATGGTTTAATCACGCAGATTGGAGATGATAAATTTGAATTTGCACATAAGTCTTTTCAGGAATATCTAGCAGCAGAATATTTAGTAAAACTTCCTAGATTACCAGAAAATCATTATCTGCTTAAAATACCAGCAGAAATGGCTTTAGCAGTCACCCTGTCATCAGAACCTACTGAGTATTTATCTTATTTTATAGATGAGTGTTTACTAAAAGAAAGATGTGAAATTAATTTTCTAAAATCTTTTTTCTCGAGAATAAGCATAGAAAAACCCGATTTCATTGAATCAACAAAATTGGGCTTGTCAATACTTAAACTTCAAAACAAATATTGTGAAAAGATTATACTTCTTGATAAGACGGCTTCACTTTTAAATGAATCAGATATTCCACTACTGAATAATGTTTTTAATCTTCTATTAAATTTTGACAATATAAAACTTTCAGTACAAGCATTAATCAACAACTTAAAAATAAATCTTTATGAAACTAAAATGAATAACAATCTGATTTATACAATTGTTAGTAGAAAAGCTGCTTTGCCTCACTCTTCATCCAATTTTTTAGTGTCAGAAGAATTTTATTCAATTTTTTTTTAAGCTAAACTATTCTTGTTAGTGAGAATTTTTGTTTCTGGCTTTTGAGCTATGGATTTTTAATCCATCTGCTCAATAACATTCATTTAGTAAGTGTAAATTTAAAATTGTTTTATGTTTTTATAATTTCAACATCAAACACAAATGGAAAATAAAATATCAAATCAGAATCAAACTGTTTTCGAGCAAATTAAAAGAGTTGATGAAAACAAAAATGAATTCTGGACTGCAAGGGATTTAAGCAAAGTTTTGGAATACTCAGAATACAGGCATTTTAATCCGGTAATTACCCGTGCTAAAGAAGCTTGTAGAAACAGTGGCTATGCGGTTTTAGACCATTTCGAGGATATCCTCGAAATGGTCTCTATTGGCTCCGGTGCTGAAAGAAAAATCAATGATATAAAACTATCACGTTATGCCTGTTATTTAATTGTTCAAAATGCTAATCCAAACAAAGAAATCGTTGCACTTGGTCAAACCTATTTTGCAATACAAACTCGTTTGCAAGAGATAAGACAAATGGACGAATATACTCGCCTTGCAACAGAAGAAGAAAAGAGGCTGTTTCTGAGAGATGAAATGAAAAAACATAATGTGCAGTTGGCGCAAGCTGCTAAGAAAGCTGGAGTAATTGAAGCTATAGATTATGCCATTTTTCAAAATCATGGTTATAAGGGTTTATATGGTGGACTTGATGCCAAAGAAATTCACAAACGAAAAAGGCTAAAAAACAACGAAAATATTTTAGACCATATGGGAAGTACAGAATTGGCTGCAAACCTTTTTCGTGCTACACAAACTGAGGAAAAGTTAAACCGCGAAAATATACAAGGTAAACAAAAAGCAAATCAAACTCATTTTGAAGTTGGGCAAAAAGTTAGAAAAACTATTAAAGAATTAGGAGGTACAATGCCAGAAAATTTACCTGTTGCTGACAGCATAAAAAAGTTGGATAAAAAAAATGAAACAAAGCATTTAAAAAA
>JAGWPQ010000343.1 GCA_028877045.1 Bacteroidota bacterium
CATGGCCAGTGCCGGTATAAAAAAAGAAGATCCCGCCTATCAAACAATTTTTGAATCAAGAGAGATTCTGAATAAAGCCATCCTCGATCTGGGCAATCTTACAAAGAGTTTACATACCGATCGCATCACTCAGATCGGCTTGGATCAGGCCATTGAATTTGAGATCAATACCATCCGCCGAACCGGATTAATGCCAATCGAATTTACACACACAAGGAATGACAGTATTAAAACGTTGGATCCTCAAAAATCTATCTTCCTTTTCCGCATGTTCCAGGAAATTCTCAACAATACTTTAAAGCATTCAAAAGCTACCCTTGTAAATGTTTCGATTAATTACACAAAAGATAATATTTTTATATTAAAGATTGCAGACAACGGCGTTGGTTTCGATGTTGAAGAGAAAAAAGATAAACCTTCTGCATCGGGTGGTGTTGGTTTAAAGAGTATGATCAACCGTGCTAAACTGATCAATGCAAAATTTATTATCAACAGTAAAATTGGAACCGGAACAAGTATTACAATAACATTACCTTTGCAGGAAGAACCTATACCTAAAGAAGAATAAACCATGGCCGCA
This sequence comes from Bacteroidota bacterium, assembly GCA_028877045.1. Lineage (GTDB taxonomy): Bacteria > Bacteroidota > Bacteroidia > Chitinophagales > Chitinophagaceae > CAIQDX01. Next base: position 581 of record JAGWPQ010000343.1, read on the forward strand.
AACTCAAACAAAATTTATCAGGTTGCTGTTACCGACGATCATACGTTGATGCGCAATGCTTTGGCCCGATTGATCGCGTCTTTCGATGACTATGCAGTTATTTATGAAGCAGGAAATGGTCGGGAACTGATCGAAAAGATCCAGACTGTTCAGATCCCGGATATTATTTTACTGGATATTAATATGCCCGAAATGGACGGCTTCGAAACAGCCAAATGGCTTACAAGAAATTATCCGCAAATAAAAGTATTGGCACTTTCTATGCAAAGCGACGAAAGCAGCATCATCCGCATGCTGCGTTTGGGAGCCAAAGGATATTTGATGAAAAATGTTGAGCCCGATGAATTAAATATTGCATTGGAATCGGTGATCAAAAAAGATTTTTATCTGTCCGAAACTATTTCAGGCAAAGTTATTTCGGGTTTGCATCAGGATTACCAACAACCTTTAGAACCTACTATGCTGTCGGATAAAGACAAAGAATTCCTTCGCCTCATCTGCACCGAATTGACTTATAAGGATATTGCCGAAAAACTTTTTGTTAGTCCGCGTACCGTTGACGATTACCGCAATTCTTTATTCGAAAAATTAAATGTTCATACCCGCATGGGACTGGCCATGTATGCCATCAAGAACAAGATTGTTGAGATACTTTAATTTTTTTGTTACAAGCTTTTGGATCTCGTGGCATCGCCTGTTGCCACGCTCGGTTCAAGGTTCCATTTTCATGGCAGCAATGCGTGGCAGCCTGTACTGAGCCTGACGAAGTATCGCACTCTTGTACGTTCAAAGCTATAAGGAGCGAGCCATGAGCTTCGAGTAAACGCTCACAGCTCGAAGCCAATAGCTCATAGCTTTCCTCAGTTGGCCATTGTTGTCGTTCGTGCGCAGATGTGTGCTATGCAATCACCAACAACATACAATGCCGAAAAACATCTGCGTACTAATGTATATTGTTGGTGATGCCCCGCCACAGCATCATCGGCACAAACACCAACAATGGCGGAATATATTTTAAGATTCCCATTTACAATATCGATTTGCCAATTTCCAAACTCCATTTTCTTTTATAAATAATAGTGTATATCCAAAACCACAAAGTCCCCGACAAATTGACTCATAATAAAAAATACATTTTGTATTATTGTGAAAAAAGATAGGTGCAGAAAAAGCAAAGAAGTTACTGATTTTATATTTTTGGTAAAAAAGCTCCCATGCGTTATCGTAATTTTTAAATATTTCATTATATTCACTAGTCTTCATTATATGAATATTATTAATTAAACTATCCGACCATTTTTTTATAATAGGATTATTAAAATGTCGTTCTATATCTATTTTATCCGAAGAACTAATTAAAGTATCAGCAAATATTGTATTGGTACATTCTTTCATTTCATTCATTCTAATACTGTCCAACACAACAACCTGTATATTAGTAAGTATGTAAGTATTTCTAAAATAGTTAATAAATTGTTTTACATTTTCTGCTAAACATATCGGTTGATTACTATTATTAGCAACAGTTGTGCATTGAGCGTAACTAATAATATTTATCGTGCTTGTGATAACTAACATTAATATATATCTCATAATTTTAAATTTAATTGCATGGGGTACTGCCTTGCTGTCCTAATTCATATTTTTGTATGGCGATACCAATGTTGTTAAGGCTTGAAGGATCTTGATTAAGTCCATAATGGCCTAATGCCTGATTCCAAATGGTTGACCAATCTGTCCAAAGAGGATCATTATTATTATTTACAATCAAATCATTAAGTCCATCAAAACAAAGAGATTCCGCTTCGTTTAGAGTCATATTTGGAAATAAGGCCGTCATTGCAACACTCATTTTATCAATATAACCACAAAGTATTTGTAAATGATCCATTTGTTGATTAGTTTGAATTCCTATTGAATGAAGGTCAATCTCTGCATGAATAATTTCATGGAGAACTGTAATTGTTTTATACTCCATTGATGCATTACTATTAAATTTTGATGGATTTATCAATATTGTAAAGTCATTTGTATTTCCTGAAACATTTTTTGCTGGAACGGAAATTGTAGAATCTTCTATAAAAGTAATATTTAGTTGGTCGCTAATTTTAAATTGATTAATAATATCTGCTATTGCATTTTTCATATTACTTGTTGTAAGATTTTGGGCGATATTATAAAAACAAGGATTTTTTAAATTATTGATTATATCATTAATTGAAGAGGTTGATGTAGAAGTACTACCGGCTCCTCCGCTATATGCAGGCGTTGTACTGCCTAATCCACTGCCATCTGTACTACCCCCCGCCATTACCCATACTACTTCCCGAATCAACATATACATAATCTGTTGAGCATTGCGTACCAATAGAAACTATGTATCCACCTGTATCTGTATAACCATCAAATATAGAATATGCCCAACATGTTGTAATAGCAATTATCATATTTACATTTGTAGAATATGTTGAATATTGTTTTGAAGAGTCAATATTTTTTATACTATTCTTTGCATAGTTGTAATTATATTGTGTTGCCCGAAATA
>JAGWPQ010000344.1 GCA_028877045.1 Bacteroidota bacterium
ACATATAAGCTACTTCTATTAAGAGTAGCTTATATGTAGCTTATATGTGGCTTATATGTAGCTTATATGAGGCTTATTGCAGAATCTGATATATAGGTAAGCGGAGGTTATATACCCTGTCTTATATTGAAAACAAGGGGAAACTATATCTGTACATGACCTTTACGGTTCATCAGCAAATTTGTTTAATAATCAATTCCTGTTCTTAAACTAAGCTATAATAGTGTTTTTCTGATTATCATTAAACTTAAAACATCAGTAATTCAGTAATATTGTTGCATGATTACCATTCCACCATACTTAAAAAAAGGGGACACCATTGGCATTGTTGCTCCATCCGGTTTTATGCCCGCCGAAAAGGCCGAAACATGCATTACTACTTTAGAAACATGGGGTTACAAAGTAAAAGTTGGAAGTACCGTTGGTAATCAGTTTCATTATTTCAGCGGTACCGATAAAGAAAGAATTGCCGATCTACAGAAAATGCTGAACGATACAACCATCAAGGCAATTTTATGTGCACGTGGCGGTTATGGTTTGAGCAGAATGATCGATGATCTGGATTTTCAAAAATTTAAAAAACATCCAAAATGGATCATTGGTTTTAGCGATGTCACAGTTTTGCATGCGCATATTTTTCAGCACTATCAAATTGCAACAATGCATGCACCAATGGCCGGTGCGTTTAATGGTGATGGTCATAAAAATAAATATATCGCTTCGCTGAAAGATGCATTGAGCGGTGTTGTTGCAAATTACGAATGTGCTGCACACGCATTTAATAAAACCGGACATGCAGAAGCCGAATTGATTGGCGGCAATTTAGCCATCGTTGCACATTTGATCGGTTCGCATTCGAGTTATAAAACGCGGCACAAAATTTTATTTCTGGAAGATGTGGGAGAATATTTGTACAATATCGACAGAATGCTGATACAATTAGAACGTGCCGAAATATTCAAACACCTGAAAGGCTTGATAATAGGCGGTTTCAGCGAAATGAAAGATACCACCATTCCTTTTGGTAAAGATGTGTACAGTATTATTAACGACCGTGTGAAGGATCTGAAAATCCCAATTTGTTTTGGCTTTCCTGTTAGTCACGATACTGAAAATTTGGCATTAAAAATTGGTGTACAACATGAATTAATTGTTGCAAAAGATAAAGTGAAGTTGAAAGAAGTTTGGTGAGATATATTCTTCAGTACAAGTGTGCGACGCCACCGCAGCTTAATTTATATTCTTCAGCTAAGTACATAAAAAATAATCCGGTTGTGCGAAATATCTTTTCTTTGCAGCATGAAATTATTTTTTATCCGCTACACAAAAATGTTGTTCATCTGGTTGCAATTGCACCGTGTGTTTGGTTTTATAAATGGCGCATTTGGAAATTTATTTTACCTCACCAAATTCTCTAAGTGGGCATTCGAAAACAGAAGCGTTGCATACAACGATTTTCCTTCGAAATGGGATTACCAGAAACGAAATAATATGTACCAATGGGTGATCGATAAAGAAGGCTTGGCCTCTGAAACTATTAACTACATTGAGTTTGGCGTGGCATGGGGCGAATCGTTCAAATGGTGGTTGCAACAAAATAAAAATACCGACAGTAAGTTTTATGGCTTCGATACTTTTGATGGTTTGCCCGAAGATTGGGGACCGTTCAAGAAAGGATCGTTCAGCAGCAACCACGAATTGCCCGATATCAATAATGATGCACGTGGAAAATTTTTGAAAGGATTATTTCAGCA
>JAGWPQ010000345.1 GCA_028877045.1 Bacteroidota bacterium
GTTTTTAAATCCATTATCGGCGAAAGACAAATAACAGAACAATTGGTATATGGCGGAATTTCCTGTGTGTTCTGGACATTGACCTTACAAACAACTTTCAAATACATTATACTGACATTACAGGCCGACAATAAAGGTGAAGGCGGAATATTTTCTTTGTACGCTTTGGTATGGAGATACCGACATTGGTTATATTTTCCTGCAATCCTGGGTGCAGCAACACTTTTAGCCGATGGCATTATTACACCTCCTATTTCGGTAGCATCGGCCATTGAAGGTTTAAATGGAGTGCACAGTTTAGAAAATATTATTGTTCCCGGCAATAACCTGACGGTTGGAATTGTTATTGGCATCATCACACTTTTATTTTTCTTTCAGCAATTTGGAACCAAAGTAGTGGGCAGTTCATTTGGTCCCATCATGCTGATATGGTTTAGCATGATCATGTTTTTAGGTATCGCCCAAATCATGCATTACACACCAATACTGGCTGCATTTAATCCAAAATATGCCATCGACCTCTTAACAAAATATCCCAATGGCTTTTGGTTATTGGGTGCGGTGTTTTTGTGTACAACAGGAGCGGAAGCATTGTACAGCGATCTGGGGCATTGCGGGAAAAAGAATATTCAGGTTAGCTGGATATTTGTAAAAATAGCTTTGGTAGCAAACTATTTTGGACAAGCTGCATGGTTATTAAGAAGCGGTAAAACGACATTGGATGGATTGAATCCGTTTTATGAATTAATGCCGCATTGGTTTTTAATTGCCGGCATTGTGATCGCTACAGCCGCAACCATTATTGCAAGCCAGGCGTTGATCAGTGGTTCATTTACATTAATCAGTGAAGCAGTAAGTTTAAATTTCTGGCCACGCATCACCATCAAATATCCAACAGATGTTCGTGGACAAATTTATATTCCGAGTATCAATTTGATTTTATGGGTAGGTTGTATTGGTATGATGTTGTATTTCAGGGATTCGGGCAAAATGGAAGCTGCTTACGGTTTTTCAATTGTTGTAGCTATGCTGATGACCACTTCCTTAATGTACTATTATATGAAGTTTGTAAAGAAATGGTCGATGGTTTTGATCATTCTTATTTTGATGATATTCTTAACAGTTGAACTGTCCTTCTTCATTACCAATGTGGCAAAAATAAAACAGAGATGGATGTTCCTGGTATTTGAATTTAGTTTGGTATTTGTAATGTATGTATGGTACAGGGCAAGAAAAATCACCAATCGTTTTCTTCAATTTGAAAATCTGTCAGATGATATTGCTGCATTAAAAAGATTAAGTGATGCTACACTTATTCCTAAATATGCAACACACTTGGTTTACTTAACAAAAGCAAACAATAAAAAGAGTATCGAGAAAAGGATCATCGATTCTATTTTATATAAAAGACCAAAACGTGCCGATGTGTATTGGTTTGTGCATATCGACAGGGTTGATGAGCCTTACACAATGGAATATTCGATCGATACAATTGAACCCAATAAAATAATGCGTATAGATTTTAAATTAGGATTTCGTGTACAGCCTAAAATAAATCTTTACTTCAAAAAAGTTTTGAAAGAAGCATTAGAGAAAAAAGAATTGATTGTAGAACACAATGATGAGTTGGCTAAGAAATATCATTTAGACACCAATGCCGATATAAAATATGTTATTGTGCAACGTATCCTCTCGGTCGAAAATGAATTTTCGGTTAAAGAAGGATTTATTCTCAATTCTTATTTCACCATCAACAAATGGGCTTTGACAGATAAAAAGGCCTTTGGGCTTGATGAAAATAATACTGAAATAGAATTAAACCCCCTGGTAGTTGCACCGCCGCATGAGCTGCATCTTACAAGATATGCTCATGCTTAAAACCCTGCATTTTATAAAAGCGTGAACATTCAAATTGTTCACGCTTTTTATTTCATCGTAATTTTAATCTTCAAGATTTATTTCATTGCCATGAGAGTTGACCTTAAAACAAAATTAATAGTATCATTAGGTTTCTTATTTCTGGTGATACTATTGTTCGGCATATTGGGTGTGTTTTATATAAATAAACTTAGCACCGATGCGGAAAACATCATCAAGAATAATTACGAAACATTGGTGTTCTCTAACAATATGCTGAAAGCTATTGACGAAATCCCTGACAATAAAAATGCGATTGAAACTTTTGAATCAAATTTAGCGAAGCAAGAAAAGAACGTTACCGAACCCGGTGAAAAACCGGCAACAGAAGAACTGAGAAAAAATTTCGAAGAACTAAAAATCAATCCGAACGACAGCAGTAATTACGGCGAGATAAGGCAAACCTTGCAGGAGATCAATAACATTAATCAAAAGGCTATTTATAAAAAGAATGAAATTGCAAAACACACAGCCGATGATGCAATTTTCTGGCTTACCATCACCTTCTCCTTTTTAACATTGGTAGCTTTTACACTAGTATTGAATATCCCGAGAGTAATTGCAACGCCTGTACGGGCCTTATCGGAAGGTATCGAAGAAATTGCAAATAAAAATTATAGCAAAAGAATTTATTTAGATCAGAAAGATGAGTTTGGTGATCTTGCCAACACATTCAACATCATGGCACAAAAACTTGATGAGTACGAACATAGCAATCTGGCTAAGATAAAATTTGAAAAAAGAAGAATTGAAACCATCATCAATCAGATGAAAGATGGTATCATTGGTTTGGATGAAAAGAAAAATATTTTATTTCTGAATGCGGTTGCAGAAAAATTATTGGGATTAAAAGAATCTGAGATCATTGGTCAATATACAGCAGATATTGCGTTGAAGAATGATCTGATGCGGACGCTGTTACAAAACAGAAATGTGAACGAATTAAAAATATATACCGATCAGAAAGAAAGTTATTTCAATAAAGATGTACTGGATGTTACCAATAATAATGAAGTAATCGGTCAGGTGATCGTTTTGCGCAACATCACTCCTTTTCACGAATTGAATGAAGCAAAAACAAATTTCATTGCCACCGTATCGCACGAATTAAAAACTCCTATTTCTTCTATTAAAATGAGTGCGCAGTTGCTGGCCGACAGTCGCATCAGCTCATTAACCTCCGATCAAAAAGAATTATTGAAAAGTATTACCGATGATGCCGACCGTTTATTAAAAATTACCAGCGAATTATTAAATATGTCGCAGGCCGAAACCGGTAACATACAATTAAAATTGCAGGCTGTGCAGCCCAAAACCATTGTGGAGCAGGCATTACAGGCGGTATTATTTCAGGCACAGCAAAAAAATATCATCATCAAAAAAAATATTCCTCAACCATTACCTTCTGTTCAGGCCGATGCAGAAAAAACTTCATGGGTGCTGATCAATTTTTTAACCAATGCAATAAAATATTCTACGGAATCTTCTGTTATTGAAGTTTCTGTATCGCAAAAAGAAAATAAAATTTCTTTTGCCGTTGCAGATCAAGGTAAAGGAATAGAAGAAAAATACTTACCTAAAATATTTGACAGATATTTTAAAGTACCGGGCACTTATGAAAGAAGCGGCACAGGCTTGGGTTTGGCTATATCAAAAGAATTTATTGGGGCACAGGGCGGCTCAATCAGTGTACAAAGTGTTTTGAACGAAGGAAGTATTTTTTCGTTCACATTAAACGCTGCATAAAATTATCTGATAGCTTGTCCAACACGTTTCAGCGGCAGATAACTTCTCGGGCTGATCAATAATGGAACCCTTTCGGTAATTGTAACCGCATTGTCCAATCCAAATGCTTTCTGATCGGATTGTGCCAACCGTTTAATGGCAAAATACGAATCCATGATAAAGCCTTCACGCAAGGTTAATTCGTTTTCGATCGAAAGGAATGTTTCAATTACAACATAAGTAATATCGGTATGAAAATCGCTCTGGTCTAGGCTTTCATATTTATTTAAAAATTCCAGTTCTTTGTTTTTCTTCATTTCCTGCATCACCATTTTAAACAATAAATTAATCCTTGGCTGCACGCGGAAACCTAATTTAAAGTTTACCCTGATAATTTTATTATGCGATAATTCGTTTACCGAATATTCCATTTCATACGGATTATCGGCGCGATCGATATGCACAAACCAATATACATCTGCACGTTTTGGTTTGCGGTTAATGATAGAATCGATAATTCTTTTTTCAATATCACCGGGAATATCAGCTTTAGTTAAGTAAACCAAATGTGTTGCATATTTAGGAACTTCCTTATCGCCGCTCAGATCGATTAATGCCTGCAGATAATCTCTCATCTTTACAAAATACAAATACCGGTTGGTAATTTTTCGGGCCCTGAACCAAACGACCATAATAAATATTAAAGTACCTGCGCCAAATAAAAGGAACATCCAGCTTTGTTTCAGCTTAGCAATGTTTGCAACAAAGAATGATACTTCAACAACAATAAAAATACTCATCACAAAAAATACAATTGCATTATTCCAGTGTTTTACAAAATGCATATAACCATACATCAGCGAAGTTGTCATCAACATCGCAATCACAATCGAGAACCCATAAGCAGCTTCCATCTGACTACTCTTCTTA
>JAGWPQ010000346.1 GCA_028877045.1 Bacteroidota bacterium
ATATACCTGTTTTTGAAAGTATAAATAACTCTTCCCAAATAAGAGATCAACCTGTTTTCAGGTTCATTAAAAGGATAGATTCGAGATTGAACTACTGTGCCATCATAAGCAAGATCGGGGTAACCATAGTTCAAGCTGTTATTATTGTCATAGTTTTTAGAAAGATAGTCTTGATATTCGTACCCTACCAATGCTTCAATCTTACTGTCGATTGATTTAAGATCTTTAGCATAAGTGAGACTGTAATTTAAGTACGTATTTGTTTTGGTTTGACTATATTGATTATTTACGCCTCCATGATATTTGCCATTGGCATCTTTAAAGCGGTAATAATTAGAAGCAGCGCTATCGGGTATTACATTGGTTCCGGATGACTGAGATACATCGTAACCAGCTGTAAGAATTGCATGCAATTCGGGTAAGAAATGAAATTTATAGTCTATCACTGCATTACCCACACTTCTTTTTACCATGCTCTTATTAGATTGTTCAAGTAATAGACCCAATGGATTTTTTGGTGCTAATTGTTGAAGACCTGAAACAGAAGCCGGGTTCAACCATTCCCAATAACCACCAAAACGATTGCTGCCTGAGTAAATCTTTTGTGTAGGATCAAAAGATGTCGCTGCACCTATTGCACCCGTGTTAGCAAAATTACTGGTGCTATATGAACCCTTTAAATTCAAATCTATTTTTAAATGATTTTTAAGTAAATTAGGGCTTAAATTAATGCCTACGGAAGTACGTTGTAAATTATCTGTTCTTAAAACACCATTCTGATTCAGAAAACCTACAGATATACGATATGGTAAATTTTTCAAAGATCCTGCAACGCTTAAATTATTATCGTTTGCCACGGCTGTCTGATAAATCTGACTTTGCCAATCTGTATATGCCGGGCCAATTAATGATACTAAATTAGGAAGTCCGTTCACACCGGCATTGGCAGTTACAATTTGACGTACCTGATTAGGAGAAAGAACACTTGCTTGTTTTTCAATAGTGCCTCCGGATAACTGAGTATTGAAATTGAAAACAGGCTTTCCGCTCTTCCCTTTTTTAGTTGTAATAATAATTACACCGTTTGATGCTCTTGAACCATAAATAGCTGCAGCAGATGCATCTTTTAAAACAGTAAATGTTTCAATATCATTTGGGTTAATTAAACTGAGGGGATTAGGACTACCATAAATACTGGAATTTTCTAAAGGCATTCCATCAATAACAATTAACGGGTCATTACTTGCATTCAAAGAAGCACCGCCACGAATACGGATAACACTACCTGAACCGGGAGCACCGCCATTTGATGTAATGGATACACCGGCAACTTTACCTGCAATTAATTGTTCGGGGGTTGTAATATCACCTTGCTGGAAATCTTTAGCACTTACGGTTGAAACAGATCCGGTCAAATCTTTTTTACGAACTGTACCGTAACCAATAACAACAACGTCGCCTAAATCAGCACTTGTTTGTTTAAGTGCAACATTTGCTGTTCCGCCACTAATGGATGTTTCTACAGTACCATACCCAATGGAAGAAATAACCAATGTTGTTGCAGAAGAAGGTACTTTAATTTTAAAAGAACCGGTTGCATCTGTTTGGGTTGCAATTTGAGTTCCCTTAACTTTTACGGTGGCATTTTGCATTGCACTCCCGTCTTTCGAATCTGTTACCTTACCGGTAACAACCTTGTCTTGCGATAATGCAGGTAATGCGAAAAATACCAGCGGTAATACCATCGCAGCAAGCAGTCGTTTTACATTCATAATTTTTAGTTTACTGGTTTAACAAGTAAAGAGTTTTGATCTATGTTGAGTTTTAATTCACTTTTTTGAGATGGCTGTATTATATGGCGTGTATTTTTTACACATTAGCTATATTACAGACAAACGTTAGTTAATTTATGTTGCTTTATTATTTGGTAATTATAAATTTTTCTGTCCTTTCTTTTCCATTTACCAGCAATTGCAATACATACATTCCACCGGCAAACCGGTTTATATTAAATCCACTGCTGTTTATTGCAATACTCTGTTTCCCTTTAGCCCTAAATCCATTAACCAATGTTGTGATTTTCTTTCCATTTATATCAACTACATTCATCAATACATTTCCACTCTCGGGTAAATAATATTCAATTGTTGTTGCGCCATTAACCGGATTGGGGGCTATAATTAATTTCAAATCATTCAACACATCATTCATCGGTGCAACCGCTGTTGCAAGTGTGCCACCCGAATTTCGATTTGTATAAACATAATATTCGCCGGGCTGTAACGTAATAGATTGTGCTGCCCCACTTGCGGTTATTGTTGTTCCGGTTAAATAACTGTACCATGTACCGGCAGTTGGAAAAGTTACCGAACCTGTTTGTGCGGTCACATCAACATTACCAATCACCACAACACTTAAAGAATCGCCGGTAACAATTAATGATTTGAATGCATTTGATAAATTATAATTAATAGCGCCTGTTGTAAAAGTGTTGAAATACTTTGGTGTATTTCTGAGATTAAGAAGTTTTGAATACACATTATACAATGCAAACCTGTTGGCATTTGCATAATAACTCCATCCTAATGGTTTTTGACTTAAGCGGCAGTTATTACTTACAGTTAAATCCGAACAGGTATTAATAGAATAATCAAATCCCAATTCACCAAATTGCCACATCATTTTAGGTCCGGGTATCATTGCCCAAAATGCTGCAGCCATCGCATTTCGTTTTAATCCCGTAGCTGTATCCTTTGTACTATAAGAACCGTTACTATTCCCCCACACTTCATTATTATACATCAATCTTTCTTCATCATGACTTTCCTGATAAGTAATTAAGTTAGGAGAGTTATATCCTCTGTTGGTATAAACACCCCAACTTAAATCCCATGTGGGATTACTACTATACCCCATTGTTACCTGGTTAAAAGCAGAATGCAGGTTTCCCCAAATCATCATTCCATAATTTGCCTCTACTACTTCTTCGGAATTATCGGCAAACATTTCAAGAATACAATAACTACCCGGAGAAACAGATTGCTGATAATTATACAATGTATCCCAGATATTTACTCTTTGCTGATCGTAATTACCCCAGGTAGTTACATTACAATTATTACCGGTTGCATCACAAGTATTTGTTGGGGTATAGCCCTTTGCCATATCAAATCTGTAACCATCAATATGATAATTTTTTAACCAGTGCGCAATTACCCTTTCCCTGAATTGTTTGGTTGCATCAGAGCTATTATTAAATTGTATTCCTACATCGAATGCATGCGTATAATATTGAGAAAACCAGGGATTATTTGCAGCAGGAATATTCAATGCAGCGTTCCAATACATTTGTACCATTGGTGATGAACCGAATGAATGATTCATTACCATATCCATGATCACTGCTATCCCTTGTTGATGACAAGCATCAATAAATTGTCGCAATGCATTTTCCGTTCCGTAATATTTATCAGGAGCAAAATAAAAATTCGGGTTATACCCCCAGCTAACATTTCCTTCAAATTCATTGATGGGCATTAATTCAATTGCATTGATCCCTAATCGCTTTAAATAAGTAAGCGTGTCTTTTAATGTCTGATAATTTTGTGCAGCAGTAAAATTACCTACCCATAATTCGTAGATCGATAAATTCCTTTTATCGGGCCTTGTAAAATTAGTTACCTGCCAATTATATGCAGGCTTTGCTGTTTGTAAAACACTAACAATATTTCCGGATGCTCCTGAAGGGAATACTTTTAAATTTGGATATGTTGTTGATGAAATATAAGGATCGTTTGCTTTATCTAATATTTTTTCTGCATTATAATCTGCAACCGTTAAACTGCCGTCAATAACATATTGGTAAGCATATTCTGTTCCGGGAGTTAAATGAGTTAAACGAATCCAATAACGTAAACTATCCGGTGTTTCATTCATTTGATATGCGGAAGATTGTGTCCAGTTATTAAAATCTCCCACAACAATAATCTGCGATTTATGCGGTGCATATAATACCAATACAGCCGAAGTATCGCCTGCCTCATAATTAATACCGTCAACAGTTCCTGATGGTAACGCTGCCATAGTATTTGAAGATGAAATAAAGAAAGTTGAAGTATCGCTTGTTGTAGTTGTTCCGTTATTTGCCTGTGCAATTATTGTTTGTGTTCCCGCACTGCCGATAGTGCCTGTTGCAGATGCAGTTTGTGCATTTGTTACTGAACCAATCTGAGTACCATTAAAGAATAAAGTTATGTTTGAATTTTGATTTGCATTTGCAGTGATACTAACATTATCACCAACTTTTTTTGTTAGCGGAACTAAAGTTGGAGTATATAATGGTTGGCGAAGAGGCGCATCCAATCGTACTAACAAATTCGAACTGGTTGCAGCAGGATATACCGGAATATACATATCGCTTCCATCTGCATTTGCAAGTTTTGAATTGCCGTTACCACTTCTGAATAAAATTGCAATTTTTAATATTATTTCTGTAGGGTCAGTTACGCTAAAAAAATTCCTTAATCCTCCGGTTATTGTGTATTGCCATTTATTATTTCCGATATATGTAGTTTGGATTTGAGCGTTAGTAGTTCCCCACGCAGAAAATGAAGGAACATATTTCCAATCTTTCGAAGATGTACTTAAAGAAGTTATCAAACCAATATGGACATAAACATCTGTTGTTGGTGTATAATTATTTAAAGCTGTATTTCCCTGTGTTGCATCGCATGTAATCGTTACTGTAGAAGTAGTATCTGTAATAAACGATGGAGACCAACTCAATAGTTGCGCATTGCCCGATAAAGCAAGAAAACAAAAAATGATAAAAAAATTAATTCTCATAAATGGCTTGACGGTGGTTCTGCAATCGTTTGTTATAATGTGTACAACTTACACATTACACTACAAATATGTGTACATTTTACACAATTAAAAAATTTTTTTTTATGAGAGTTGTCATCCTTTGGTAATTACTGGCGAAACCCGCTTTTTTCAGGGTTAATAAAGATTTAAACATCAATCGTTTGCAATCGGCTAAAATGGTTCCATCCTTCCATATTATGTTTTGATGAATTATCTTTAAAATTCACATTAAGCGGTCGGTAAATTCGTTTGTTTTTCATTAACCTAACATTCAATTCATGTCATTTAAAAAACCTCAATTAAGTTTTTGGCAGATTATCAATATGAATGTTGGTTTCTTTGGAATCCAGTACAGCTTTGGGTTACAGCAAACTGCCATCAATCCGCTCTATACTTTTTTACACGCAAGACCGGAAGAATTGCCCTTATTAAATTTAGCCGGGCCCATGACCGGTTTACTCATTCAGCCTTTAATTGGTGCACTGAGCGATAAAACCTGGCATCCCCGTTTTGGAAGAAGAAAACCTTTTTTCCTGATTGGCGCTATTTTTTGCAGCCTTGCCTTATTTTCATTTCCGTTCAGTCGTGCTTTGTGGATGGCCGTTGGATTATTATGGATCCTGGATGCGGCCAACAACACAGCCATGGAACCCTATCGTGCATTCATTGCCGATAAATTACCCGCCAATCAATTGGCAACAGGCTTTTTAACGCAAAGTTTTTTTACAGGATTAGGAATAACATTGGCCAATGTTTCATTGTATTTCTTTCAGCAAATGATCACCGGCGAAACACATGCAGGAATTCCTTACTGGGTTTTTGGTTCTTTCTTTGTTGGTGCTGTTTGTTCAATCGGCACCGTGCTTTGGTCGGTTTCTAAAACACCCGAGATACCTCCATCAACAGAAGAATTAAAATCGATCCGGGAAAATAAAAAAGGATATTTTGACCCGTTCATCGAAATATTCTCGGCCATAAAAGATATGCCCAAAACCTTATGGCAACTGGCTTTGGTGTATTTGTTCCAATGGTATGCCATGTTTGTTTACTGGCAATTTATTTCGCACAGCATTGCAAAATCGGTATGGCATGCCAATTCGGTTGATAACCGTGCATTGTATGAACAGGCAGCGGGATGGACAGGATTGGTAAATGGTTTTTATAACATCGTAACATTTTTATCCGCATTTTTTTTGGTGGGACTGGCAAAAAAATACAATGCAAAATCGGTTCATGTTATTTGTTTGATTCTTGCAGCCATTTCTTTATTCATCATGCCAACCATCGAAAATAAATATTTATTGTTTGCACCGATGATTGGTTTTGGTATTGCATGGGCAAGTATGATGGGCATTCCATACATTTTAGTTGTGAGCAGTATCCCCAAAGAAAGATATGGCGTGTACATGGGCATTGTAAATATGATGATCGTTGTGCCGATGATCCTGCAAACGATCTCTTTCCGTTTTGTGTATGAAAATTTTTTAGGGAAGAACCCATCCAATGCCATTGCATTTGCAGGCGGATTATTATTATTGGCAGCAATTGCAACAATGAGGATTAAACCCCTATCCCCCAAAGGGGAATAAGGAGAATTTATAATTAATAAAAAATGAAAGATCCATATGAGTAAGCATACAAACTCCCTTTCAGGGGTTGGGGGTAAAATCCTTTGTATCGGCGAAGCTTTGATCGATATGATTTGTACCGATAAAGGCAAATCACTTTCGGAAGGAAATAATTTTTTAAAGAAACCCGGCGGTGCACCAACCAATGTAGCTGCCGCTATTGCTGCATTGGGCGGCAGCGTTGAATTAGCAGCTAAAGTGGGCAACGATCCTTTTGGCAAACAATTGATCGATGTGATGAAAGATTTTGGTGTATCAACAAAATGGATGTTGCAGGATGAAAATACTTTTACAACGTTTGCTTTTGTTTCGCTGATGGAAGATGGCGAAAGAGATTTTGTTTTTAATCGCGGTGCAGATGGCGAGTTGAATGA
>JAGWPQ010000039.1 GCA_028877045.1 Bacteroidota bacterium
CGGTGGTGGCGGCTTAGAAAGCAAGAGTTTGGGTGACGCGATTGCAAAACGCATTTATAATAAAGCAGTCAATAGTTTACAGAAGCCTGTTGATTACAGTATCATGCAACCAATAGCTGTAAACAATTTGACAACTTTCGGTACAGGAATAACTAATCCAACTACATTTGGTACAGGCAGTGCTTTGACACTATCATCTATATTACCAAAATTGTTGAGTGTAAATAGTCAGAACCTTGTATCCTATATCAGTACACCAACCGATATACCATCCATTACAAATGCTACTGATGTTTATTCGATCGATTATACATTAAACAATCAGGCAAAAGCAGTATCATTCGGTACGCAAACCAGCGGTGAAGTATATGATCATACCAAAGCTATATGCGACAGGTTAAAGGGTTCTACTTTAATAGATATGAAGAATGTAGTGGTGAACAATATGAACATGGTTGCTTATACATTGAAAGATGCCAATGGCAGTACCGAATATGCGATGAGTTTTGTGATCGGTGCAAAATCGGGAAGAAATAATTATACCATTCAATCAAATTGGTTGAATAAAGATTATATCCCTGATGAAACCATGTATAATATTCAATTGTGGGCTGTATCACCTGATATGGTAACCAATATGGCCTCTCAGATCATCAGTAACCTGCAGGCCAATTCACCGGTACAATTTTTAGATGATCATACTGTTTTACCTGCAACTTATATTGCATCAGGAAACAGAATAACATCCAACCTTGACCTTACCGTCAATAACAATACAACAGCAACGAGTGGTTATTTTGTAATGGATGATCAAACTACTGAATTATCAACCGGTACAACACAAAGAACTGTTCCGTTCACTATTCAGGCAAACGGAAAAACAAATATCAGTATTCCGATGAATGATAATTATGCATCAACAGTTTCGATGTATATCAATAATCAGTTAAAAGATGTGGTGTATATGGCCGATGGTACATGGTCGTATGCAGCAGGACCATCATCAAATGTGAACAGTTTTAAAGTAAGCAATGATGCCAATAAAACATATTCATCAGACGAATTACCAGTATTCAGAAATGTAGAGATAAATGGTAATTCAGCAGATTATGTTTCCATATTCAAATTAATGAAAGGAGGTGGAATTGCACAGGATGTTTCAGGATACAAGACACTTAATTTTACTGCATCAGGCGGCTATAATTTAAGAGTGACACTGGTGAAGAATTCAATTACGAATTGGGCCGATCAATATAATACTTTGATACCATTGGATAATGGAACAAAAGATTACAGCCTGTCATTGAGCTCATTCAAATCGGCATCTATAAAAGATAATATCAATGCCAATGATGTAACAACTGTTGTATTTTCAATTGAAGTTGGAAATGGCCGCAGCAATACATTGAATACAACATTAAGCAATATCAGCTTCAGCAAACAGGATGTTGCGTATCTGCAAAGTCTTAGTGCGAAAGAAGTACAGGTATATCCAAACCCTGTTATCGGAAATAATTTCACCTGCAGTTTCATGAGTGATAAACAAACCACATTGAACTTACGGGTAATAGATGTAGAAAGCGGCAGGGTTGTTACAACACAACAGGTGAATGCTGTAACAGGACAGAATACGGTACAGGTGAATGTAAATAAGGTTACAGGCAGTAATGTTTATATGGTAGCATTGGATAATAATGAAGTAAAATACAAGACAGTAAAGATCATCTCAAGCAGTAGATAATAGCTCAGAATAAAAACTAAAACAAATAGTCCCTAAAAATTAGGGACTATTTGTTTTTTACATCGATCAATATTTTATAAGGTTGATTGTGCTGTTCTTCATTTGAAGTGAGTATGATTTCAAAACGATTGCCCTTTGATTTTGGATCTGGGCCAACAAAAGAGATCGTTTTTTTAATGGTATAACTTTTCTGTACCGGTTTTTCTGTTTCGGTATTGCTTACGAAAACAGATGGGATAATTTCATTCATTGTCATTTCTTCATCAGGTAATTTCGGTATCTGCATATGAGGCATCGATCTGATCTTATTCACCCTAACGGAATCAGCTTTTCTCATCATCATATTTATCTCTCTTCTCATTTTCAGGTTCATCGCGTTTAAAGTAAATGGCAGATCCTGATCATTTATTTCAACAAAAATTTTATTCAATTCATCCTTCCATCTTTTGTTTTCTGCTAATGCCAACAGTTGATTGTTGATGGCAGATCTTTCTATTTCCTTCTTTGCTTTCTTCAGTTCGGCATTGACTTTTTCAAATGGAAATTGATTCCCGAAAACAAACTGTACTTTGTTTTTTATATTAACCGTATCTATTTTAAAAAACTGTGCATTCAATTCTTTTGCATCCTCTGCATTCAAATTAATAATAGCTTTATTATTTTCTTCATCATTAAATTCAAAATTATTAAAAGCATCGATAGCAGCAGGAGCAATGGTAGCAAGCATTTCATTGGCTTGTTTCGAAACCTTTTCAGAAATGTTTACGCTTTTTACAACAAGCTTTATATTTTTTTCAACTTCTTTTTGTAAAGGCTTTTTCAGAAAGAAAACCGGATTAAAAAGCGGGTTATCAATTTTAGCAGCCATTGGTGCTACCATAATTGATTCAGTCTTTTTTGCAATATTTACAGTTTGTTTTTTTGCGAATGATGCAGGAGTGATCCATGCCGCCGAACTTAAAATACCGGTAATCAATAAAAGCGATAATAATTGATAGCGATATTTAAAACCATTATCGTTGATGCCGATTATTCTTTTTACCCTCGATGACAGATCACCGTTTTGTTTGGCTGCATTCATCGAAAGAGTGGTTGAAGTTTGGTTATTTGATAAATAAGCGATCTGCAATAATGCTTCGGCATACATGGCCGGATTATATTGGAATTGAAGTACCCAATCGTCGCAACTGTTTTCTCTTTCTCTTTTGATATGTTTACTGATAAGTTGTGTGAACGGATTAAAGAATAAAGTTGTTTCTACTACCGAAATAATAATATTCAGCAAATAATCGTAGCGTTTTATATGTGCCATCTCGTGCAATAAAACGGCTTCCAGTTGCGGTACCGTTAAATGATTGATGCTTGCCAGCGGCACTAGAATGATGGGTTTCACAAAACCGATGGTGAGCGGACTGTTTATTAATTCCGAAACATAAATTTCTATCTTATTATAAATATGTAATTGTTCGGCAATGCGCTCAACAAATTGTTTCCATTGTTCATCGATCTCTTGTAAACCCTTGCTGCGAATGAATTGTGTGCGGTAATACTGATTGGTCCATCTGATCAGTAAAACACCCAGCAACAATAAATAGGCAAAAGATAAAAACGGAAGTAATTGTTCGGCCTTAATTAAAACATTCAAAATAACCGATGAAAAACTATGTGTTGTTTCAGGAAAAATAATTGCAATATCCGATGCGTGATACAATGACGAATTATTTGCGAAAGCATCGCTGCATTTATTAAAATAAAATTGAAGGGTAATGATGAACCAAATAAATCCGGTTAGTTGGGCTGCAATTCCCAATCTGTATTTATTTGCAGCAACAGGTTTTAAAATAATATGTACAAACGAAAACAAGATCCACACCAATGCCATTTGCCATAAGCTGTTGGCAATGGCATAGCCCAGTGCCTGCAGAAAAGGAGAGTGGAATGCAGCTTGCATTTTATTTCTTTTTTAAGTTGTTGAGTAATTGCTGGATTTCTTCCAGTTCTTCTTTGCTGTGCTGATGATTGCCCAATGCCTGCATGACTAATTGTGTGGATGATCCGCTGAACAATGAATGGATCATTTTTCCCATGAATTGTTTTTGTGTGATTTCTTTACTTACGTTGGCCCGGTAGATATGTGTTTTACTACTGTCGTCACGAGTTACCAAACCTTTTTCAAACATGATCTGCAATAATTTTAATGTAGTGGTATAACCCGCATCTTTATGGGCACTCAATACTTCATGTACTTCTCTCACGGTTGCTTTTTCTTTATCCCACAGCACACGTAAAATTTCTATTTCGCTGTCGGTGGGTTTAATATTCTTTGCTGTTGTCATTGTTACGATTGTTTTCGTAAGCAATATACGGAAGCGTTCGTAAATGAAAATATAATTTTTGAAGAATGGTGTTTAATATTTTGATACCGGCAACATTATTTCATGGCATCTTCGTTGCCACGCTCGTTTCAACAACTGTATCAATGGCATCCTTTTAGATTTGAATTATTTGTTGTTGGTTGCTTCTTTTCTTAATTGAGCAGTTGTCTTTGTAGAGCCGTCATGACTCCATCCCGGGGCATTGAACATATAACCAAGAATATGCGATAAACGTTTCGATCTTTTAAAATCTTTTGCCATATTGACCCAATCATGAAAAGCAATTTTTACGGGATTGAAAGTATTGATATTCTTGGTCAATCCATAAGTAGGTGTAAATTCTTCCGGTTGAAAAGTGCCAAACATTCTGTCCCAGATAACCATGATGCCTGCATGATTTTTATCCAGGTATAAAAGATCGGAACCATGGTGCACACGGTGATGCGAAGGCGTATTAAAAATATATTCGAACCATCGCGGCATTTTATGAATGGCTTCGGTATGGATCCAGAACTGATAGATCAAACTAACCGATTGCATCAATAAGATCATTCCCGGTTCAAAACCGGCCAATGGCATCCATGCCCAAAATATAAATCCGCCGGTGATATTGCTTGTCCATGTTTGCCGTAAAGCGGTGGCAAAATTATATTTTTCGGAAGAATGATGCACTACATGCGATGCCCAAAACCAACGGATAGAATGTGCCGAGCGATGCGCCCAATAATAACTGAAATCATCAGCAAAAAATGCTAAAACCCAGGCCCACCAAATGGTATATGACATTGTAAAAAAACGGTATTGATAGATCCATGCAAAGAAAAGTACGATAAAGGCTTTCGTGGCAATGCCA
The DNA here is from genome assembly GCA_028877045.1 of Bacteroidota bacterium. Taxonomy (GTDB): domain Bacteria; phylum Bacteroidota; class Bacteroidia; order Chitinophagales; family Chitinophagaceae; genus CAIQDX01. The sequence goes on from JAGWPQ010000039.1 coordinate 4,970, forward strand.
ATAAAAAGATTACCCAATCCCAGGGCAATGCTTGCAGAAGCATCTTTCACTTCATACAGATCGCGGTGTGATCTTACTGCATACAATATTTCAGCGATCAAAAGAATAATAAAGCCGGGAATAGCATGTACCAAAATGTTTGGAAAATGGGGCATAGCAATAAATTAGTAAAGTGAATGTACGAAACTGCCTCATTCAACCATCAACAAAAAAATAGTTTGCAAAAGATTACAAACTACTTTCTAAAGTATAATTAATTAAAACCTTTCAGATACCAAGAAGGCATTAAATATTATTCGTCGCATTGAATATTGCAGCCGCCCGGTGTTGGTTTACCGATTGGTTCTACAGTATACCCACTGCCAACTTCTACCCAAAACATATTGCTGGTAAAATAATGGTGAACATACAATTGGTCGCCTTTGCAGCAGGTGAAGTCCATAGAATTTTTGTAATGCTTACCAAACATGTTGGTGTAAGGAGCGATAACAGTAACTGTTACCAAGGAGAAAGCTGTTAATATAACAGCAACATTTAATTTTAATTTGTTGAACATTGGAAGAGGTTTTAAACTGGATAATAAATTTTATCTATTCTGATAAATTGATAGTCAAAAATACTACAGGCATTTGGAGTTAATACTACGTTTGATATATTTTCATCATAATTTAAGGCAGCTTAAAAAACGATAAAAATGTTCATGCGTTATTTTGGTTGATGGCATGGCTAAAAACAAAAATCCCCGCCAACACTGTGTTGGCGGGGATTTCATTTATAAGAAAGAGAATTTATTTTTTATCAACATCAACTTTTATGTTGAGACTGTCTGGTTTGGATTTAGTAAAAAGCGGTTGATATTTTTTAAACTGTTCGTCTGTTAATTGTTTACCGTTTACAATTAATTTATTATTGCTCATTTCAATCTTCACATCATTACCGGCAACAACACCATCTTTCTTTAATGCTTCAATCAATTCATTCATTGGTTTTTCATCGCTGACAATTGATATGTTAGAATTGGTTGTTGAATCTTTTGAAACAACTTTTATTTCAATCTTTTTAATGGCGCTTGCCTGCAAATTTCCTTTATGAATTTGCGCCAATGTAGGTGCAATAACCAAAGAAACGATCGACATTAATTTGATAAGGATATTCATTGATGGTCCGGAAGTATCTTTAAACGGATCACCAACGGTATCACCTGTAACAGAAGCTTTATGCGGTTCAGATTTTTTATAATAGATCTCACCATTTATTTCAATTCCTTTTTCA
>JAGWPQ010000347.1 GCA_028877045.1 Bacteroidota bacterium
CTTTTTGTCCCCATTGAATATTATGTTGCAATTGATTGATCAAAGGATTCGATGAAGTAAATGTTCCTGTTGATTTCATATCAGAATACAAAGCCACAGCAGTAAAATTATCAGGATTGATTTCTCCGGGATAACCTTCAATTTTTATAAACCGAAATCCATGCCAGGTGAAATGCGGTTCAAAGTTTTCTTCTTCACCTCCCTTTAAAATATAAACATCCTGCGCTTTTGCATGACGAAGATTATCAGTATAAAAATTCCCATTCTTATCCAATACTTCAGCATGCGATACTGTTATTTTATCGCCGGCATTTCCTTTTACTTTCATCATAACCCAACCAACAAGGTTTTGTCCAAAGTCAATCACCTTTTCACCTTTTGGTGTTGTAATAATTTTTATTGCTTTAAATGTTTCATGCTTTTTTACCAATTCATTTTGCGTGGCAATTAAATTATCTTTTGAAAAATCCGCGGATTTTACTGCACTCCAACCGGCATCATTAAAATCCGGCAATGAAAATCCTTTCTTTTCTTTTCTGGCATCGATCGTTTCACCATTATAAATTTCAGAATATACGATCGAACCTGTTGAAGATTTCCAACTGTCATCTGAAATAACAACATCTGTTGAACCATCGCTGTAAGTAATATTTAATTGAAATAATAAAGCAATATCTTTTCCGTATACATTTATATTATTGCCGAAACCAATAATGCCTCTGTACCAGCCACTGCCAAGCGTAATACCAATAGCATTGTTACCATTCTTCACAAGATCGGTAACATCATAAACCTGATACTGCAATCTTTTATTGTAAGATGTCCAGCCCGGTGTTAAATAAGCATCGCCAACTCTTTGACCGTTTATTTGAGCCTCGTATAATCCATGTGCAGTTATATAAGCCGTTGCAGCAATGATTTTTTTCTTTGCAATAAATTGTTTTCGAAATAAAGGGCTTGCTCGCAATGCATCTTCTTCATAACCCGGTGTGATCCATTTTGCTTTCCAATCCGAAGTACTCAATAAAGCCATTTTAAAAGTAGCTGCTTCACTCCATGCAGAAACATTTCCTTCATTATCCCATACTCTTACCCGCCATGCATATTTTTTTTCTGATTGCAAATTCTTTCCGGCATAATTTATTTGCACTGATTGATCAGAATTTATTTTGCCACTGCTCCAAACAATTGCTGTATGGGCATTTACTTTTATTTCGTATGCTGTTTGATGCACATTTCTTTTATCGGATGATAACTGCCAACTGAAACGTGGCTGCTGTACATCTATTCCAATTGGATCAGAAAGATTTTCACAGAGTAAATTTTTAACTGTTACCTGAGAAAAAGAAACGACAATAATAACTTGAAATAAAATAAATGAGAATATTTTCTTCATACAGTATTTTTCAAATGTTAGTAATAACAATTTTTAGAACCTGAATTACAATAAGCGTACTTTTTTGTATACGGTTAAACTTTCTTAAAATTAGATATTAAATTATATCCGAAGCATTTTGTTCTGTATGTTCTCTGAAATCGCTTTACTAAAAAAATAAAGAAACAAAAAAGCCCATAAAACCTATGTTCTACGAGCTTATTAATTCTTATGTAGCGGGATCGGGAGTTGAACCCGAGACCTTTGGGTTATGAATCCAACGCTCTAACCACCTGAGCTACCCCGCCATTTTGGGCTGCAAATATAAAGGAATAAATAAAAGGAGAAAGTTTAGTATGCTAAAAGTTTGGCAATACGGTCTTTTACTTTTTCAACCGTTGGCAGCATGGCCGCTTCTAATGCAAGATTGACGGGCACTGCAGGCAAATTCAATGCACCCACAACTTCAACTTTTGCATCAAGAAAATGATAACAATGATTGGATATCCGAAGCGATAATGCCTCGGCAAATGAATTATTTTGTTGTTCTTCACTCAACACGATTACTTTTCCGTGTTTGGTAACCGATTCAAATATTAATTCTTCATCTAAAGGGTATAAAGTGCGCAGATCAACTACCTCGACTTGTCCGGGGAATTTTTTCGCGGCATTCTTTGCCCAGTGTACGCCCATTCCATAGGTAATGATACAAACTGTTTCACCGCGCTTCACTTTATTGATATCGGCCTGCAATGAAACGAGTCCCTTGCCTAAAGGAAAAATATAATCTTTTGATGGTTCGATCGATTTGGCATCTTCGGTTCCATTTACTTTACTCCAGTACAAACCTTTATGTTCGAGAATGATCACAGGATTAGGATCGTGAAAGGCAGCTTTCATAATTCCTTTCATATCTGCGGCATTCGAAGGATAAGCGATCTTGATACCTTTAATACTTAATAAAGTACTTTCAATGCTTCCGCTGTGATAGGGTCCGCCACCGCTGTAAGCGCCAACAGGCACACGCAATATCATCTGTATGGGAAACTTACCATTGGATAAATAACTCGATTTGGATATCTCTGTTACCAACTGATTGAATGCCGGAAAAATATAATCGCCCGATTGCACTTCTACAATTGGTTTCAATCCCAATGCACTCATACCAACAGTTGAACCTACAATATACGATTCCTGAATGGCTGTATTAAACACCCTTTTCTCTCCAAACCTTTCTGCAAGCATGGCCGTTTCTCTAAACACACCGCCCATTCTTCTTCCAACATCCTGGCCGTATAAAAC
>JAGWPQ010000348.1 GCA_028877045.1 Bacteroidota bacterium
TGCTTTCGCAACTACCTGCCCGCTCACCGGATCAATTTTTACAATATAATTGGTCATCCAGATATTTGCATAAATAAAGCTGTCAACATATTCCAATTCGTTGATGCTATCCAGAGGTCCATTATTATCAATTACTCCAATTGTATTCACTATCTTAAATGTTTCAGGATCTCTGAAATACAAATTATTATTTCCATTGTCCATGATCAAATGCTTGCCATCATTGGTCATTCCCCAACCTTCGCCTTCAAATTCAAATTCACCGATCTTATCGAATGTTTTAAGATCATACACAAAGCATTTGTGTTCTTGCCAGGTTAACTGATAAATCTTCCCGTTTAAAATCGTGATGCCTTCGCCAAAATATTCTTTTGCCAAATCAAGCTGCCTCAACATTTTCCCATTCCGCAAACTGATCTTAGATAATTTGCTTTTACCTTTTAATCCCGAACTTTCATATAAAACTGTGTCGCGGCATTCGAGGCCTTCGGTAAAAGAAGTGGTATCATGCGGATACATGGCAAGTATTTGTATTCCTAAAGTAACAGGAGGCTTGATGCCATTATTTACCGGCTCACTATTAGTAGTATTGTTATTATTATTATCACAGGCACTGAAAACAATAGCAATCAAAACAAAAAATAAAATACGTTTCATATGTAAAATAAGTTAATAGTTCATGGGTTATGGTTCAAAGTTGTAGGACATTAGCCATGATCTATCGTCTATGAACCATGACCTATAACTTATACGCCAAAACTAAACATTAAATCTAAAGTGCATCACATCGCCATCCTGTACCAAATATTCTTTTCCTTCAATTCTTAAACGACCATTTTCTCTGCATGCTGCTTCACTTCCATATTTAATAAAATCGTCGTAAGCAATTACTTCGGCTTTAATAAAACCCTTCTCAAAGTCGTTGTGGATAACGCTTGCAGCCTGAGGTGCTTTCCATCCTCTGTGTATCGTCCATGCCCTTACTTCCTGCACGCCAACTGTAAAATAAGTTTCTAAATTCAATAATTTATAAGCACTTTGTATCAATCTGTTCAACGCAGGTTCTTTCATGTGGTATTCTTCCATGAACATTTGTTTGTCTTCCGGATTTTCCATTTCAGATATCTGTGCTTCAATGGAATTATTCATGATGATCACTTGTGCACCTTCATCTTTTACTGCTTCCATCAATGCAGCCGAATATTTATTGCCGGTATGCATGCTTGCCTCATCAACATTGGCAACATACAACACAGGTTTATCGGTCAACAAAAACAAATCGGCAATTGCATTTTGTTCTTCTTTATCCAAACCTAAAGAATGAATACTTTTTCCTTTTTCAAGATGCGCTTTGCATCTGGTCAAAATTTCAAATTCAGCTTTTGCTTTTGTGTCCGAACCAACTTTTGCCTGTTTTTCAACACGCTGCATTTTCTTCTCCACACTTTCCAGATCCTTCAATTGTAGTTCGGTATCGATGATCTCTTTATCACTCACGGGATTGATTTCGCCTTCATCACGCAACACATTTTCATCTTCAAAACAACGCACCACATGAATGATGGCATCTACCTGGCGGATATTTCCCAAAAATTTATTTCCCAATCCTTCGCCCTTGCTTGCCCCGCGAACCAAACCTGCAATATCAACGATTTCCAATTGTGTCGGAACCACTCTGTGCGGCTTGGCAAGTTCGGCCAATTTATCCATACGTTCGTCCGGAACGTCCACCAGTCCTATGTTTGGCTCAA